>JBLIMK010000030.1:0-35049 GCA_047638715.1 Verrucomicrobiales bacterium | reverse complement strand
CCGACCTGCCCGACTACATCTTGAAGTGCACCGCGCAGATCTGGGAAGGGCGCGAAATCTCCGCGCTCGACTGGCACTACGCAGATGATCTTTTGGTGCGAAGTCCCGCTGGGGTCACCCGCGGGAACGCGGCGGGCAAAGCCAGCACAATGGCGACGCTTTCGGAATTTCCCGACAGGCAATTGCTGGGTGAGGACGTCATCTGGAGTGGCGACGACGAGGCTGGTTTCTTGTCATCTCACCGCATCGTGTCGACCGCAACGCACCGTGGCGGCGCGTTCGGCCCGGCGACCGGGCAGCGGGTTGTGTTCAGAACCATCGCCGACACCTTCTGCCGAGCGAACCGGGTCTGGGACGAATGGTTGATTCGCGACAACAGCGCGATCGCGATCCAGCTGGGACAAAGTCCAAAGGAGGCAGCGCAGGCGTCGATCGATGCGGGCGACACCGCCATGCCACTGACCCCGGCATGCGATGTTGCCGGCCCCTATTCGGGTGGCGGCAACGATGACGAATGGGGCGAGCGCCACGCGTCGATCCTGCGTCGGATCATGGCTGCTGATCTTGGGGTCATTCCTTCTGAGTATGACCGCGCTTGCCATCTCTCTCTTCCCGGTGGACTGGATGAACACGGCTGCGCCGGGGCCGACAGTTTCTGGGTCGGGTTACGCAGCGCTCTGCCCGCGGCGGAATTCAAGATCGAGCATCAGATCGGTCGGACCGACCCGCTGCTGAGCCCACGCAGTGCCATCCGTTGGTCACTGACAGGTCGCCACGATGGGTGGGGGCGTTATGGATCGCCGACTGGAGCCGAGGTTCACGTGATGGGTGTCAGTCATGTGGAGTTCGGGCCCCGAGGCCTTCGTAGAGAGTTCACGCTCTTTGATGACATCGCGATTTGGAAACAAATCTTGCTCCAAACAAGGAATGAATCGAATGGCTGAAAACGTGATCTCCAAAGATTTGCTCGAACTCTTACGAAGCGTCGATACGCCCACTGTCTGCAACGCGATCGAAGTGGCTCAGGGCAGACGTGGCTTCAACCGGTTTACTCGCGGCACGATGCAACATTCCAAACCGGGCGATCCGGCGGTCGTTGGGTTTGCCCGCACTGCGAAAATATCGGGCCTTGCACCGCCGATGGAGTCCGCTGAGGTCATCCGTGCACGCCGCATGGACTATTTCCGATCGATGGCAGCGGGAGGCACACCAACCGCCGCCGTTGTTGAGGACGTCGATTATCCCAACTGCATAGCCGGTTGGTGGGGCGAGGTGCATGTCGCCGTCCATAAAGGTCTGGGTCTGGCCGGTGCCATCACCAACGGTGTCATGCGTGACCTCGACGTCATCGATGAAGGGTTCCCCATCCTGGCGGGCTCGATCGGGCCAAGCCACGGCTTTGTTCATGTGGTCGAGATCGGCACACCGGTGAATGTCATGGGGATGCGGGTCGCCCAAGACGAGCTCGTTCATGCCGATCGACATGGCTCGCTGGTTATCCCGGCGGAGGTCATTCCCGACCTGAAGGCGGCCATCGAAAGCGTGATCACTAGCGAATCGATCGTTCTTGGCCCTGCGCGAGAGCCCGGATTCAATATCGAGAAGCTCGAAGAGGCCTGGGCAAAATTCGAGGCAGCGAGAACCTGAGCGGGCGAAGGCTTCACCCATAGGGCCACCGCTACCCGCCGATAAGATTCTGTCTATGCGCCTGCTCGTTCGAAATATGTCTCGCAAGACCACAGAGGAAGATCTGCGCGACCTGTTCGACTCGTTTGGCTCGGTGCAGTCCTGTGTGATCGTGAATGACGCCGACACCGGCGCGTCGAAGGGCTTCGGCTTCGTGGACATGCCCAAGCCCGGCGATGCCAAGGCAGCAATCCATCACCTGAACGGTTACGAGCTCGACGGCGAGGTCCTTCGAGTGAAGCGGTCCAAGTAAAAGCTCGCGCCCGAGACCGACAGACCTTGCCGCCTCGTACTCGCTTGTCTGTATGTCGACGCGATATGCATCTGAGAAGAGTCCGATGCCGACCGGCATAACCTCGGCTCATATTGTTCGAACTCCGCCAGTACCAGCTAATCCCGGCAAGCGCGAGGACGACCCCAACCTCTATGTCTAGATCCGACCCTTCGATTAGCCTTGTTCGTGGTGTATCGCGATTTTGGCTCGGGCGTGGCCAGAACCGAGCTCCGCTAGCGCATCGGCGACGCCGTCGATCCCGATCACCCGCTGAATCTCAGGTTTGAGCTCGCCGCTTGCCAAGAGCGCGCCCAGAAACTCGAGATCGTCTTTGTCGGGCTTGGCGACGAACTGGTGGAAAGCCTGCGTCGACCGTTTGCATGCGAACCACATTCGCGCCACGTACCGCATTGGCTCGATCCAGTTGTTGTCCTTCGGTCCACCGACCGAGACGTAACGGCCGTCTGGCTTGAGCACGCTGAGGCATTCAGCTGGTGTGCGGCTTCCGACGTTGTCGAGCATCACATCAAACCGTGCGCCGCCTTCGGCGAAGTCCTCACTCGTGTAGTCGATGACTTCATCGGCGCCGAGGGCCCGTACCATGTCGACGTTGCGAGCGCTGCACACCGCAGTCACTTCTGCGCCGAGTGCCTTCGCGATCTGGACGGCAAAGGTTCCTACTCCCCCGGCAGAGCCGTTGATCAGCACACGATCGCCTGGCTGCACATTGGCCTTAGTGCGTAGGCCTTGAAGTGCGGTGAGGCCGGCGATCGGAGTCGCTCCTGCGGTTTCGAACGAAACGCCGCCGGGCTTGGCCACCACGTTTCCGGCATCGACGGTGAGATACGGAGCGCAACCGCCACCCTCGCATTCTCCGAACACCTCGTCTCCGAGGACGAAGTCGGTGACCTGTGCTCCTACTCCAACGACGATGCCCGCCACGTCGGCGCCGGGGACGATTCGTTTGGGTCGTCGCAACCCGTTTACGAGCCTCAGCAAGTAGGGAGTGCCGGTAAGGAAGTGCCAGTCCAAGGCGTTGAGCGAGGACCCTTCCACTTTAACGAGCAGTTCGCCCTTGCCCGGCGACGGCACTGGTAGCTCCTCGAGCGCCACGATTTCTGGGGTGCCATAACTTCGAGTCACCGCGGCGGTCATCGTGTCGGGAAGAACGAGCAACTCATCAGGTGCGGTCGAGGGGGTTGTTTCGGGACCGGGTGTAGTGCTGGACATGTTTTTCCTCCGCGTAGTTACGTACACTGTACGTTCTATAACGTACAGTGTACGCAGTCAAGTCCTTTGGCCGTGTCGACACCGAGGAGCTCCCAGCGAATGGCAATGAAGGCAGCGCCAGCACGTCAGCCACTAAGCCGCGACGGCATCCTCGCCGCCGCCATCGACCTGGCCGACGCCGAAGGCGTGAGCGCACTCTCGATGCGCAACTTGGCTCGCAGGCTGGGCTTTGAAGTGATGGCTCTCTACAACCACATCGCGAACAAGAACGATCTGCTCTACCAAATGGCGGATGCCGTTGCAGCTGAAATCGAGGAACCCTCTGTCGACTTGGCGCCCATCGAAGCCGTGCGTGCGATCGCACTAGCAACTCGTGGAGCGTTCGTGAAACACCTGTGGGCATCGGATCTCTGGCTCAAACATCCGCCGGGCCCCGGTCGAAGCACACAAATGGAATTCCTGTTGCGGACGCTTCACAAGAGCGGACTATCCGACGAGCTTGCCCACCACGGATTCCATGCGGTCAACAACCACGTGGCCGGCTACACGCTGCAGGAACAGGGAATGACGCTCGGCAAGGATGCCGAAACCGCCGAAGACCAGATCCATGAATATCTCGCCACCCTCTCAGGTGGCGGATTCCCCTACACCGAAGCCCATGTTCACCAACACCTCAACGGCGAAACGACGAGCAGCTTTGAGCTCGTCTTAGACCTCATCCTCGACGGCCTCGTACGCCTCAACGACGGCTATACGCAGAACCTATTGCCCTGAGCGACTCTTGCCCTTAGTGCTTACGGAGTCGTCGCTAACCGGGCACCGATTGCTTCGGCTAACGCACGGGTAACGGCTCGATCACTGCTCGTCGCTGAGCCACCGGGGACAAGATTGTCGATGTAGACCAAGAGGTCGCTGCCGACCAGTTGGGCCGCCGAGTCGCTCACCATCCTTGCCTGAAAGCCAGTACCAAACGTCGATTGGCCAGCAAAGGCGATGTCCACAAAGCTCGGGTCGGCTGCTTCGAAGCTGACTCCAACAAACCAAATGTAGGAATCGCTGAACCACTCGCACGACGTGTTCGAGGCCGATGACACGGTGAACTGCATGTCGGAGCCATCGCCAAATCCGTTGGGCAGGTCAGCAAATGCCCCGCTCTGGTTGGCCGACTGCGCCACGATCTGCGTGAGTTGCGCTGGCGTAAAGAGGTCGCAGGGGCCGGTAAGCCCAGTGTTGCTCAACGCGGTGTCGTAGTCCGGTGTGCCAGAACCTGGCTCTCGTCCTTCGTCGTCGACCCCTGGGGTTCCGTCCGGATTCGTAGTGGGCACCGAAATCGGAGGCGTAACGGTCGGTTGTTCGGGGACGGCTTGGTTTCCGACCACTGGTTGGTCAGGCGTTGGTTGGGCTGGCGTTGTTCGGGGTGGCTCGAGAATGTTTCTGCCACAAGACCGGAGCATGGAAGGCTCTCCACTGACCTCGCAGAGGTCGCGGCCCGCACCGCCCCGGACTCGATCGCTGTTCGTGACCTTGATTCTGTCAGGCCCATTGCCGCCGTGGAGATCGTCGATGCCGACGCCTCCGTCGACTTGGTCAGCGCCGGGGCCCCCACGTATCCAGTCGCGCCCCTCGAAACCGAAAAATCGATCATTTCCTGGGCCTCCTTGCATGCGGTCCCAGCGATTCGATCCATAGAGCAGGTCGTCGTCTTTGCCGCCGAACATGCGAGCGCCACGACTATCGGATCGGGCTTGGGTCCCTGCGCCATCGGATGCATAGAGCGTGTCGCGACCTTGAGCACCGAAGATGATGTCGAAGCCACCGCCTCCGTGGACTGTGTCGTCACCCTTGCCGGCGCAGATGATGTCATCGCCGCCGCGGCCGTCGATGATGTCGTTGCCTTGCAGGCCGGCGATCACGTCGTCTCCCGATGTCCCGATCAGGTGGTCGTCGCCAGATGTACCTTCGATCGTCACTAGCTGGCCACCACAGATTCGACCCTGGGCCGCGGCCGTACCAAGCCAAAACACCGCGAGGAGTGATGTAAGAACTCCCACAACTACGATCCGCTGTACTTTCCTCATCGCCCGCGCCCTTCGCCCACTCTGTGTGACAACACTATCGCGCTCGTAGTTGAGACTTCAATAGGGGCGGACGGCTACGCCCCGCCAGTGCCTTCCGCTAGGTGGAGCAGAATTAGGCTGTACAGCGAGTTAATTTCCCGAAGGCACCTTGACCATCGCACTCACCGACATCGAGGGATCAGCGCCGACATCTGAGCGGGCGTGGCATGACGTTTCTCCCGGCCATGCCACAACACCTCGCCACACTGGCTGAACACCGTGGCCGCAACGATCGAAGCACAGCCATGCCCCTCGAGCGTGCTGATCAGCTCGGAATGGACGATGATACAAAGACAATGCTGAAGGACATCTGATTCACATGGCTCCACGCTCGCAACCGTTCAATGCAGTGTTCGCCTTCGCGATCGCCGCTTTGGGCGGGTTCGATGAGAGGCGATCGTGAACCAAGAAACGCAATTTAAGACCGAGCAGCAACATTCCGAAATTGTCGAGACGAGAAACACGTTTTCGAGCGCTGCCGACGTGCGGATTCTGCCCGATGGTGTGAGGGTTCTACTCACCCCGATCAGGTGGGCCGAGGTCTACGACGATCCGGCCTCTCGTACTTTGACCGCCAAGGCCGGAATGATTCATGACGGGGCCTCTATACCGATCCTATTCAGCTTCCTGAACGGTGCGTCAGTGCAACTGGCAGCAATACTCCACGACGCTGCCTATCGCACACACGCGTGGGACAACGGCGACCCGATGAGTCGGTGGCACGCCGATTTGCTCATGTTTCGTGCAGCTTCGGTAGCACAACGCCGAGCGAGAACGAGTTTCGGCTCCGGAAGGCGTCTCGTGCTGATCGTCTCACACTTCGTGCAGCGCTCGCTGATCCTCGCTGGTCTCCGCACACCATTTGGCCGAATCGCTTGGAATAAGTCCGCCGGTAGAGACGACAAAGACACCGAGACGCTCAGGCAGATCTCCGCGATCCTCAAGGCTTTGGAAATCGCTGAAGCGGTCGTCCCAGGAGGCACCCGCTGACGAGCCCCAGACAAACTCTGGAGTGAGCCATGAGCCCTGAACATGAAAGAGGGTGGAGCAAGGCCGGGTGATCCGAAGCTTGTCTTCGTCACAGACCAACGATCGGACGAACGCCCTCCGAACGCTTCTTCCGCCTGGGTAGAGCGCGAGTGGCTCGGTACCTCGACGAAGCCGTCGATTGAGGTCCTGCTGTCAATGGTTGCTGGCGTTCTCTTACGTGCCTACGACGTCGAGTCCGACCGTTCGTGCAGCCTTGGCCCGGCGAACGTCGTCGCATCGACGGCCACCAAAGCGAACGCGTCGAGGTCTTCGAGAAACTGCCGTTTAGCTGTTGCTGCGTCGTCGTCGTTCAGCAGCCGTGCGATGGTGCGTCGAACTTCGACCTCGGCGATTCGAGATGTAACCAGGACGGGATCAGCGGCGATAAGCGCATCGGCCACGCCCGAGTCATGCTCGTCGATTCCCTTGGTGAGCGGCGCAGCGGTGTCGAGCCCGGTCAATCGGGCGACCGGTCGACCTCGGTCGGTGACGATGATCGACTCGCCAGCCGCGGCTCGGCCCACGTACTCCGACAGCTTCGCCTTCAACTCTCGCACGCCAACTTCCGTGTAGTCACAATAATCAAGTCGTGCAACTACATCAACCAATCGTGACCCGAACAGCCGTGATCGGCAACAGTTGGGTCCGGTGGCGATCGGGCCGGGGTCTATCCATCTCGCTTCGACCGCAATCTCAGAAGAACGGAATCGGCATCGAGGAAATGGCTATCGGCCCACGCTGTCATCTATTCATGCATCAGACGGAATCGATACGATCTGTGATCATGGGACTCTTCAAGAAGCGGCCGCCTGAAGATCACACGTGGTTGTCCAACGACGACCCCGTCGGGACCGATCGGGTCATCGCCGTTCCGCTGTCTCGAAACCTCGACGCGGGGTACTTCGCACTGATCGACGCCGACTTTACCGAGACACACCGATGGCCGCCCGAGTTGTTCCGGTTCGTGAAGCGGAGCTTGGGTGCCAACGACCGAATCCGCAGTTCCTATACCCGACATGTGTCCGTCTTGGTGCCAGCAGACTCGCCCGAACAGGTGATCGGCGCTGTCTCGGTCGAACGGGCACACCCCGATATCCCCGGACCTCAGTTCCTTCGGGTCCATCTCCTCGCCGAGCAGCGACGGATAGGGATCATGACCGCACTGCTACCCGAAGTGATCGCCCGGCTCAGACGAGCAGAACTCAAAGAGGTTGTCATCGCTACGAGCAAGGACAACGCGGCCATGAATGGTGTCTGCAAGAAGCTCGGTCTCTCCTACAAGAATGTCGATCACGAGTACCCCGATGGCCAAACAGAAAAGACGCGCTACTACCGAGTGATCAAGTCGAAGTAGCCAGCTTCGGCCGTCAAACCAACGGCGCGGTTTTGCTTTCGCTCGATTGAGAGACCGGATCGCAAGTAAGTCCGAGCTCGAGTTGTTTGCGTTTCGTTAGCCCGAGGGCGACCAACCGGTGCGACTCGGTGATCTGTTCGCGGAGATCATCGTCGGGGAGACCAGGGTCCTCGTATTCCTGCACCCAAGTGAATCCCCTTGAGCCCAAGTACGGGGCTGGCCGGACGCCGTCCATCTCGACCAGGAAATCGAACTCTTCCCTGGTGGTCTTGAAGGTGATGCCCAAGCGTTCGCCTTCGGTCCATCCGCCGATGGCAAAGACCTTCCCGCCGACCTTCCACACCGTCGCGTCACCCCATTGCACAACACTGCTGGTGGCCGTGAGCTCGCCGCAGAGTTCATTGAATTCATCGAGATTCATAAACCGCTCCCTCTTGTTTCACGCTGCAGAGTTCTCCGGGTTGGCCTCGACCCGACAGCCGTTCAGAGCGACATGTTGCGGGCCCCGGGGCGTTCTGCCGACGAGGCCTCTGGGTTGAAGTCGCGCTGGCCAGCCTTCCCCACGCACTGTATTTCGGTTGCAGGCACCTCAGGCGACACCGAGGCAGAACAACGGGCGACATCGGCACTCCTTGCCGTGCTCGGAATTGTCCGCCCGTTCTCGAAGGCGCTGCTCACTCCTCTAGGGGCGAGCCGGGCTGACAAAGCCGGTGTCGAGACGTTCATCGAAACCACGTTCAAAACAATCGCGGGGCGTTCGGTACGCCCAGACGGACTCATCCGCATCAGCTTCGGCGCCCAAATATGGGTAGCCCTCGTCGAAGTCAAAACCGGCAACGCCCGCCTTGACCAAGACCAACTCGAACGAGATCCCACCCACATCAGCTGGACCCGAGGGTCTGCCCCCAGTTTGGTTGATGTTCCTGAATCGAGGCTTTGGTCTCGGCAAGGATGGACATCATGGGAAAGCGATATCCGAAAGAGTTCCGCGATGACGTGGTCCGGCCGGGGCTCACCCAAGAGGAAGCTGAAGAGCTCCGGGAGGTGAAACGCCGGAACCGGGTGCTCGAGGAAGAGAACCTGATTCTGCGGCGGGCGGCAGTGTTCTTCGCGAAGGACGTATCGCCAAAATGATTTACCCGCTCGTGGAAGAACTCAAAGCTGAGGGCTTGCGGGTCACAACATCATGTCGAGTGTTGGGGTTCTCGACCCAGGGTTTCTACAAGTGGCGGGCATCGCCGTGCTCCAGCCGCGATCGTGACGATGCTGAGCTGGCAGAAGGCACGATGTCGGTGAGCTGCCCCTGACCATCACCGGGGGATTTCTCTGAGGGGGCGGGGCCAGCTTCGCCGTTTGAACACACCCCCACCGCCCCAAACGAGCCCCTCGACGGCTAGCGTCTCGGCAGATACAGAGCTTGGGGGGATTACTCGATGTCACTATTTTCGAGCCAGGAAATGAAACGCCGATTGATGAATGCGCAACGGGTGATGGAAGAGCAGGGCATCGATGCAATCGTGCTTAGCTCCGTCCATAACACGTTGTACTACAGCGGGTTTTGGATGGTTCCCTGGGGGCGTTACCAGGGCATGGTTATCCCGCGCCAGGGAGAACCTGCTGTTATCGCACCGCGTATCGAGTTCGATCGTCCTCACAGAATGAGCATCTACGATGACGTGCGCATCTATTGGGACACTCAATCGTCTGTCGACGGCATTGTAGAAATCATCGGCGACGTGCTTGCCGATCGCGGCATTCATGGTGGCACCATCGGGTTCGAAGAGACATTCGCGTCATTCGAATTCCATTCAAAACTTCAAGGCGGTTTGCCCAAGTTCAGCCTGAAACCCGTTGCCTACGGATTGATGGAGGCGCAGAAGATCAAGTCACCCGAAGAACTCGATGTGATGCGCCACGGGGGTCAGATATGCGATATTGGCGCTCAAGCGTGTGTCGATGCCATCAAGGTTGGCATCACGGAAGTAGAGCTCCAGCGCATCATGATTCAGTCGATGGAAAACGAGATCTGCGCCCGTTTTCCTGAGGAGGAATGTGATGGCACGTTCGCCTGGTTTCAGTCCGGTCCAGTCAACACAACCGTTGCTCATGCACTGAACACCACCCGTCAGGTGCAAGAGGGTGACGTACTGAGCCTCAACGCGTTTCCGATGATTGTTGGGTACTACCACTTGTTGGAACGTTCGCTTGTTATGGGGCCTATGTCTGATGAAGTGAGGAAGTACTTTGAGATTGAAGTTGAAGTACATCATTCGGGTATTTCTGCCCTGAGGCCTGGCATTCGCCTTGGGGACATCGATGAAGAATTCATCAACCCCATTTACCGCAAGCACGGGCTACTGGATGCACGAACATTCGGCACAGGCCATTCGTTCGGCATCATGCACTACTGGTTCGGCCGCGACGAGATCGGCGAAATCCGTCCCTACAACGACACGATTCTGGAACCCGGCATGGTGTTGTCGATCGAACCAATGATCTCGATCGAAGGGGTAGGCGGCTTCAAGCACGCCGACATGTTCATCGTCAATGAAGACGGCATCGAACAGCTAACGAACTTCGACAACGGACTAATCGTGATCGACTAAGCGTGTCTGTCATGGTGCGGCAAGTCCGGATTTCAGCCGACTAGTTCGCCGGCACGCTCTGCGCAACGGGCGGGGTCCCTGCCGGCTCAGTCGACGATCGGTGCAACCGTCAGACGGCCGATGACGTCATGGCGGTCGATCAACTCGACGACGAGTCCCGACGCCTTCGCAGCCTCGACGAATCGCCCGAGGTACTCGAACCCGGCGCTGTGGCGTTCCTTGGGGGTTCCGACCGCCTGCTGCACCGCTGCGAACCGGCCGTCCAGGATCGTCGACCCAGGGTTTTGGTCCTGGTAGTCGAGCAGACCGGGCCGAAGGGCTCCCAAGGCATCGATCCCCTCCTTCACCCAGGCGTCGTACGCGGTGTCCATATCGGGAACGAGGCGGAGGTCGGCGCGTGAGATGTTGCGCTCCAGCCATAGTCCGTAGGCAGCCCTGGCCGGGGCGACGATGGTGCGTCCGGGCTGGTCGACCTCGTCGATGGAACTCAGACCGGACCCGGCCCGAACCAGGTAGGTGGCCTCGATCTCGCAGTAGGCGGCCGTGAAGTTGATGTGTCCGGTCCGCTGTGGTGCCGAGGCGATGTTGCCGATATCCCACCTCCCGCTGTTGCCATCGTCGGCCACTTCGCCGGGCGACTCGTAACGCAACAACTCGAGCCCGACGTCGAGTCGCTCGGCGAGGGCCGCGGCCAAGTCAGGGGAAACTCCCTCGGGATGACCATCGTTGCTCTCCCCCGTGACGAGGAGGAAGTTGCTCAGATTGATTGCGGCGCGCAGCGTGCCCGTGGGGGCAAGGGCTGCGACTGCCTCCGGTGACGGTTCGGGGAGGTCCATGGCCCAAGTCTTGCAGGTCGTCACTTTCGCTCGTACGACTGCCACCGCGTCGTGGTGGAGATCCGTAGAATGCACCCATGACCGAAGTTCGAGAGACGAAGCTGCCGGGCGTCGGTGTGCGCCATGAATTCACCACGCGCGAGGGCAAAGACATGGCGGTGGTAGTACATCACGACGGCCGCCGTGAACTGATGACGTACGAGATCGAAGACCCCGACTGCTGTACTTCACTCCTCACATTGTCCGAGCATGACACCCAGACGTTGGCCGAGATCTTGGGCGTCAGCCACGTGGCCGAGACAGTGGGAGAGATCCGTCAAGACTTCGACGCTGTCGCAATCGAGTGGGTCGAGTTGGAAGAGACGTCGGCGCTCGCACACGCCGCGATTGGTTCAGCGCACCTTCGCACCGAGACAGGGGCCTCCATCGTCGCTGTCATTCGCAACGACTCGCCGATTCCATCTCCGGGGCCGGACTTTGTGCTTGAGGCCGGCGACGTTGTGGTTGCTGTCGGCGAACAGGAGAGCCTGACGGCGATTCGGTCGCTGCTCGGCCCCAAGGTTTGACCGGCACGCTTCTCGCGGCCGGCTCGTCGGAAACCGCGATTGCGTTCCTCGAGGTTGGCGCCGTCGTATTCGGACTGGGAATCCTGTCGCGCTTGGCCGCTCGCCTAGGAATAACTGCGGTTCCCCTTTACCTCATTGCCGGCTTGGCCTTTGGCGAAGGTGGTATCAGCAAACTTGACGTGAGCGAGGACTTCGTATCTTTGGCCGCCGAAATCGGTGTCCTGCTTCTCCTCTTCACTCTCGGACTCGAATACAGCGACGAAGAATTGCAGGCGGGTCTGCGAACCGGCATCCCTCCCGGCCTGCTCGACATGGTGCTGAACGCCGGCTCGGGATTCGTTGTGGGCCTCCTCCTCGGTTGGTCGTGGCTCGCCGCTTTGCTTCTCGCTGGTGTCACCTGGGTGTCGTCGTCGGGTGTGATCTCGAAAGTGCTCGCCGACCTCGGCCGCGTCGGCAACCGCGAAACGGCACCGGTCTTGAACCTGCTCGTGGTCGAAGACCTGGCGATGGCTGTGTACCTTCCGGTCGTGGCAGCGCTCATCGTTGGCGGAACGCTGCTTCAGACCTTGACCAGTGTCGGCATTGCGCTCCTCGTTGTGTCGGTGATCCTCCTCATTGCCTTGCGGTTTGGTTCTCTCCTCAGCCTTCGCATTGGACACGGGTCGAACGAATCGGTGCTCTTGGCCGTCTTTGGATTGGTACTATTGGTCGCCGGCGCTGCTCAGCTGTTCGAGGTTTCAGGCGCCATCGGTGCCTTTCTTGTCGGCCTTGCCCTTTCGGGGCAGACCGAAGAGCGCGCGATGGATCTCATCGCGCCATTGCGCGATCTCTTTGCCGCAACATTCTTCGTGTTCTTCTCGTTTCAGATCGACCCTGCCGACTTGGCTGGAGTCGCCGGGTGGGCTTTTCTTCTCGCCCTCGTCACCGCGTTGACCAAGATCGCCACCGGTTGGTACGCAGCCAGGCGGCGCGGCGTTGGTCGTCGCGGAAGGTTGCGGGCTGGCACCGTCCTGATCGCTCGTGGCGAATTCTCGATCGTAATCGCCGCGTTGGGAACCGATTTGGCCGACGGTGCCGAGCTCGGCGCTCTCGCCGCGGCCTATGTTCTCATCACCGCGGTGGCTGGTCCGTTGACGACACGTTTCTCCGACTCGATTTCAGCTCGCACCACCGAGCGACTTGTGAGGGTCTAACGGGCTACACCTTCAAGCCAATCCGGTTGTCGATCTAGTAGCTAGGGGCGTCGCCACCGCCATCTGTAGAATTAGCCGCGGGTCGATCACGAGTGGGGCGAAACATGCGGGCGATAACGGTGAAACCTGGGGCGGCTGACGCACCGGGCACGTTCATGGTCTCTGAGCGGCCGAAACCCGAGGTCTTGCCCGACGACATCTGTGTGCGGGTGCATGCGGTTGGGGTGAACCCGATCGACACCAAGATGCGAATGTCCCCACCGGCCGACGACGTCGTCGATCGGACCCTGGGCTGGGACGCTGCAGGCGTTATCGAATCGGTCGGCAGCGCAGCTTCGGCCTGGAAGCCCGGCGACCACGTGTATTACGCAGGAAGCATCCTCCGGCCCGGAGCGAACAGCGAATGGCATTGTGTCGATGGTCGCCTGGTCGGGCGGATGCCAGCATCGCTCAGTTTCGCCGACGCGGCCGCGCTGCCATTAACAACGCTGACCGCGTGGGAAGCCCTGTTTGAACACATGCACATCGGCGCCATCCCGTTCGGACTTACCGACCTGCCCGAACGGCAACGGACGTTGCTGCTCATCGGTGGGGCTGGCGGTGTTGGGTCGATCGCGATTCAACTCGCCCGCCAAGTCCCCGACCTGACCGTCATCGCGACCGCATCACGCGACGAGTCCCGGCAATGGTGCGAACAGATGGGCGCACATCACGTCATCGACCACAGCCACGACCTCGCACAACAACTCAACGACCGAGCACTCCCAGCGCCGGACTATGTGCTGATCAACCGCCAGCCCGATTCCTACTTCGACCCGGTCCGAGAGCTGATGGCCCCGTTCGCCCGGGTGTGTTCGACCGTCGAATCTGGCGAACCGCTCGACACCGTCCAACTCCGTGGCAAGGCAGGGAGCTGGTCGTGGCAAGCAATGTTCGCCCGCTCCAACCACAAAGCCCCCGACATGGACACTCAAGGTCGCATCCTGAACCAAGTCGGCCGGTGGATCGACGACGGCAAACTCGTCACCACCCGCACAACCAACTACGGCGAACTCACACCCCATAACCTTGCCCAAGCACACCAAGCCAGCGAATCAGGAACCATGATCGGCAAAGCCGTGTTGGATGGGATTGGGATTGCGACTTCGTAGGTGACGCTTGGGTGTTATGGCAGCCTCACCTCATGCGACGGCGTCGACCAACTTTCTGATCCGGCTTCGGGCCGCTTCGACCTGTTGGGCGATCTCGGCATCGGTGTATTCCTCGTCGTCCCAATCGTCGTCCTGGTCGAGCTCGTCGACGGCCCAGATGCCGCGGGTGGTGTCGTTCCCACGCCAGAGGTTGTCGCCTTCACACAATGGTCGCGTGTTTTGCACACTGGTGTCTTGGGTGTGTGAATACGGCGTGATGTGATCTCCGTGCAACCAATGAAATGGCGAATCACAGACCGGGTTTGAACACTTTCCGTTCGTGGTGATGAGCGAGATGTCTCGCATCCAGTCGGGTATTCGCCGACTGTCGAGGGATGCCTCGATCGGTCTCCCCCGGGCCGAGTACACGATCCGCCGGAACGTCCCGGTCACCGTCGCTGCGAACGCATACAACGGGTGGATTGGGGTGCCATCGATGAGCTGACACTTCTTGTCGATGTCGGTGCGATCAATCTCGGGGAACGGGTTGTTCGCCGGGTCGGCCAGCCAAGCAACAGTTTCCTCGTACACACGCTGCGACATCACAATGTTGACCCGCGGCCTGGCAAAGGTGCCATCGGGGCGCGCTGCGCCGCGACCGACCAGGTTCATCAACGCGTCGAGCGTTCGACGACGCACCGTGGACGTCGCACCAGATTCTTTCTCGGCGGCACGAAGTTTGTTCGCCTCGGCATTGACGTCGCCACGCAACGCTGCGCCTTGCAACGGGTCGAGGATGCCCGAGACCTTCATGCCCCCTGGTATTGGGGTGAATGACAGCCCGAATTTTTGTTCACGGTCGTTGGGTTCAGCCCCATCGGGGTCAGCGCCCAGCAACCATTCGTCGATCAAATCGTCGAGGTCACGGAACTGGCACGTCGTGAACATGGAAACAAAGAACTCTTCGTTGTTGACGAGCTGCTGGTGGACACGGTGGTTGTCCTTCAAGCGGAGCTTCTCGACGTGGCCGGTGGTGATCCGACCAGAGCGAAACGCGTCGGCCAACACGGGCAGGTCGGCCAGCCAGTTGATGATCCGTTCATCGAATCGCACGGACCTCGGGTCGGCCAACGTTCGTTGCGCCACATGATTGGCCGTGTTGCGTTGATCGGTCAGGCGTCCGACCTCAACCAGTTCGGCGGAGAGCACCGTGTCCATACGAAGCGCATCAACCTTGGCCGTGATCGCTATGAGAGCGACCAATCGGTCGGACATCTCCTGCATCCCCAAACACGAAAGTGGCGTTTCGAAACAGGCATCGACGGCAGCTTCGAGCGCCTCTACGTCAGCGCCAGGTTCGACTACTCCCCCGATTTCCATGACCTCATTGTATCGAACGTGTGTTCGCTTCACAAGCCGAAGGATGAAATTGTCGGCGTCTCTAACCGCCACTCCGAGAGCATCGGCAATGATGAACCGATGAACCTTGATGACAACCAAATCGATGCGTTCCGAGCGTTGGAGGAGCAACTCCGGGTCGCAGAAACACGAGGCAACCGAACGTGGATGGACACGATTCTCCCCCCAGCATTCACAGAACACGGACGTTCGGGGAGGGTCTATGACCGACGCGAGATTCTCGAGATCGACATTCCCGACCACATTCCTGCCCTCCTGCCCTCCTGCCCTCCTGCCCTTCCCCGATTTCGTAGCGCGCCTGATCAGCTCGACGACGGTCCTCGTCACCTACACGAGCATCGTCGGCGGAGACGCTGCGAACCGTGCCTCGATCTGGGCACACAACGGCGAGCAGTGGATGCTCGAGTTTCACCAGGGGACGCCAGCTCTTCTCGAGGGTGAATTCGACGTTGCGTCGGTGATGAGCCATCTGGGCAACGCCAGTTTCGGGACCAGCCTGCGCGGCTATGACATCGAGTCGATCGACGCTTTTCTGCAGCGACTTTGCGAGCTAATCAGTTAGCTGTGACCGGCCTGAGCGGCCCGAGCCGGCCAGCCCGCGCTGGGATCAGGTGAACCCCACACTGCGGCGTAGATCCGCGTTCTGTGAATCGGCCAAAAGCGCGATTAGAGCGCGGGCGTCGTCAGGGGCCTCTGCGCCGGATGCAACCGCCGCGCTATAGATCGTCGACAGGTCAAAGGGTGCTGGCAATGCCCCAACATAATCAACGCCGTCCGTGTTCAGGATTTCTGTGACCTGTGTGCAGCCGATAGGGGCTTCCAGATCCGACGCAGCCATCGTGGCCATTGCTGTCTGACCATTCGGAAACTCTTTCAGCGTTGCCGCATCGCGCACGCCCAGCCGGTCGAGCACAGTGGCAAAGTGAATGCCCGCTGTCGCTTGCTTGGTGTCAGGGCAGAAAAGCGCGTCAGCCGACCCAAAGACCCGCTGTAACGCTGCCGCATCACCGATTTGGGGATGACTGCTGCCGGTTTTGACCGCGACGCCGGTGTCGACATGTCCCAGATCTGTCACTGTGTCGGGGTCAAGTCTGCCCGCAGCGACAAGCGTGTCGATTGCGGCACGGGTCAGGATGGCGATGTCGATCTGCTCCCCCGCTGCGATGCGGTCGCGCATGCCGCCAACGGCACCGAAATCACCATCAATGTCGCGGCCAGTCTGGTCTCGGAAAGTGTCGTGAAGTTTGTTGACCAGTCCGTTGGCAGCGCCGCCACTCAGCATTCGAAGTTGCACGACAAAGTCCTTTTTTGCTTCTGTTCGATGATCTTGTCGCTTTTCCAAACCAGGCACAAGTTACCCGGTCCGCCGTCGCATATGTCAAGACAGCCCTCGTCTGTGCCACCGACGTCTCGAATCCATCCAGAGAGCGAGCTAGGACTCGCGTATTAAGTCCTCTGCGGCTGATTCGAGCAGACTGCTGCCCAGATATTTGGCGAAGTTCTCGTCCCAGTTGTCACTGAACAGTGTCTCAGATTGGTCTAAGAGCCGCCCAAAGGTGCTCATCTCCGGTCCCTTAAGGACATCTTTCGGATTGCTCACGAGTGCTGCCGAGGCATCCATCGCTGCACCGCCCTGAGGAAGGGCCAACTAGAGTTTGCAGATGGGCTGGCCGTTGAGATGCAGAGGCTGCGCCGCTGGGTTCATTGTGGTTGGTCTCGCCATGTCGTCGTGTAGCGGGTCAAGCGCGCAAGAACAGAGTTAACTCGACTACCGGTACGCCTCGTTCGAGTTGATCGAGGTGAACCGCGACTCGCCTGATTTTGCGAACTACGACGGGGTGCAAGCCCTACCCAGCCGTGAGGACTACGGCGAGGACTGGTCGCTTTCGGCGGACGTTCGCGCCGAAGGGTTCGAGCCGTTCGTACGCCTCACGAACCCCGAGTCGACACGTAGTGTCATTCGCAGCGCGGCAGCTGCCAGCGCCCACGTTGGGATCGACGGCGATCTCTTCGCTCGCGAACTCGAAGCGTTCGTCGATGCCAACGGTGTGGTCGCAGCCCAGTGGGCCAACACTGAAGACAAGGTGATGACCACCATCATCGAACTATCGGACGGTCTGCCGATGGCCGATCGCGACTTGGTTCACCTGCTGACAGCTCTCGAGCGCCAGCAAACAAGCGCGTCCTCCGCGGTCTACCAAATCGACTACCGGCGCCTGCTGAAGGACACTGCACTGGAAAACCGGGCGACGGGCATCACGACGACCGGCGACCAAGGCGAGGCCCAAACCATCGAGGTCCGCACCAATCTGACCGATAGGGGCCACGCTCTCACCGTCGACTGGACCATGACAACCGACGGCATCGACAACGGGGCGCTGTCCCATGTCGAACACCGATACCTCTCGGGCACCGTGTTCGTCCGGGCGGCGTGTAGCGCCGACGAGTTGGCGGCCGCGAGCACCTGGAGGGAGAGCCCGGTCAGCGGATTCGAAAGCCTTGACACTCCGGCCTACGTCCCGGCGTTGCTCGAAAGGATGGTCGACCCAAGCGTCGTCGAGTCGGCAGAAGGTCAGACACGGATCGAGTTCTCGTTGCGACGGTTCGGCCTTCTCGGCCAGCCGTGGCCCCTATGGTCCTACGACGACGACTGGGACATTGAGGGGTCGCTCGTGTTGACCGAACTCGGGGTCCCGCTCTCGCTCACGATCCACAGCACGCGCCCGACAATTGAACGAGGCGGACCCGGGGAAGACATCGTGGAGATCTCGTTTCTCTCCTGGAACGAGGAACTGTCGATCTCGGCCCCCGACCAGGTTACGACCAGCCGCCCTCACCCGCCCGCCTGCCCGACCAGGTAGCACGCCGAATCCGCCTCGACCAGGAGCAGCCTGAATGCGGACGCGCAGTTTCTCGCCCGCCCGTCAGGCTGCCTCCATGCTTGGGCTTGGAGCGATTCCCAAGGGCTGAAGCTCCGGAATCTCAACAAATCTGGTGGTGTCGGAGGGGGGACTTGAACCCCTGCGTCCATAACAACATTCAGCGTTGAGCAGCAGAAGCTAGCCCGAGTCTGAAACTAACCCCTCCGCTTCTTTACCTCGGCGGTGATGGCGGGGATCATTTCGTGAAGGTCGGCTATGACGGCCCAGCCGGCTTTGGTGACCATGTTGGCTTCGGGGTCGGTGTTGATGGCCAGGATGTTCTTGCTGCCCATGGCCCCCACCCAGTGCTGGGTGGCGCCACTGATACCGCTGGCGATGTAGATCGTCGGCGAGATACGCGTACCGGTCTGGCCGACCTGATCGCTGTGGGGACGCCAACCGTTGTTGGTCACCGCACGACTGCAGCCGACCTTGCCACCGAGCTCGGCGGCGAGTTCCTCGAGCGGCGCAAACGCTTCCGCCGAGCCAACCGCACGTCCACCGGACACAACCACCGGAGCGGTTGCGAGGGTGATGCCTTCCGACAGCACAACACGGTCCTTGATAACGGAACGGACGAGACTGTCGTCGACGTCGACGGGCTGGTCCATCACCGCGCAGGTGGCGGGTGACGGCGTTGCCTCGACCATAAGCGGCGCCATCGAGATCAGCTTGGTGTGGGCGGACAACGTGGCTTCCTCGTAGAGGGCCCCACCCCATTGGCTGCGCGTCATCGACGTCACGTCGGGCGACACGTCGACGCAGTTGGCTACGAACGGCTGGTCGGTTCGTGCTGCGAGCTGCGCCATGAGCTCGTTGCCACGGTCGGTACCGCTGGCCATGACCACGGCGGGATGTTCGGCCGCAACACAAGCAGCGAGCGCCTGACCCCATGCCTCGGGGTTGTAATCGCCCAGATTGGGCGAGGTCAGGTGATGCACCGTTCCTGCCCCGTACTCGCCCAGCGGCGTGTACGTAACTTCGGCACCGTCACCCATGACGACCGCATGGACTGAAACGCCCAATCCCGCAGCAATGCCACGGGCGGACGTGAGAGCTTCGAGGGTTGCCGTGGCCAGATGACCACGATCGTGTTCGACAACAACAAGTACGTTCGCCATTAGAGCACTCCCAGTTCTTCGAGCAGGTCGACGACCGCAGGTGCAGCGTCGGGCCCCGTGCCCAAGATGACCGTCTCGCTCGCAACCTCGGGCGGCGACACCAAACGAACCATCCCCTGCCCCCCGGCCTCAGCGGTTGCTGCGACCGTCGCGAGTTCGGCCTTCTTCGACGCGAGACGGCCACGCATAGTTGGATAACGGGGAAGGTTGATGCCTTCCTTCACACCTACACACGCCGGCAGCGGCAACTCGTACACCTCGAACCCACTGTCGACCTCACGTCGAGCAATGATGTGCCCGTCCGCCGCGTCGGGTTCTTGGCCTTCGGGCAGCTCGAGGCCCTTGATGCCATTCACCATCGGGCGACCCAACGTATGAGCAATACGAACACCTACCTGGAAACCGCCAGAATCGGCGCTCTCATTGCCGAAGATGATCAGGTCGAAGGCGCCATCGGCAGCCTCGAGCTCGTTGATCGCTGCAGTGAGCGCAGCCGCAGTCTCCTGTGGATCCTTCGCGACGCCATCGGTCGACACGAGCACCATCTTGTCCACACCGACCGAAACCGACGCACGCAACTGCTCTTCGGAAACATCGGCGCCCATCGACAGAACCGTGGTCTCTCCCCCATGCTTCTCGATGAGCTGCACGGCAGCCTCAACGCCACACTCTTCGTGCGGCGAAATGGCATGGCCCAGGTTCTTGTCGTCGACGTATTGCTCGTCTTCGGTGATGTTGATGCGAGCGCCGGGAGCCGGCACACGTTTGACCAATGCGAGGATGCGCATGCTTGTCCTGCCTGAGCGCCACTGCGGCTCTCTAATACACGAGTGATATATCAGTGGACTCTACCAGAGGTAACTCGGTGACACCACTGGTTTTCCTTCTAGTCTCGCCACGAATTCAACAGCCGCAGGAAGCAAGGAGCTCAACATTCGACATTGGCTAATCAAAACCGTCGACCAGTCTTCGTTCTGGTTCTCTGCCAATCTGGGGCCCAGGAGGAACATGAAAAGGCTTTGGTGTGCCGCAGTTGTCCTAATCCTTCTTCTCTCGGCTTGCGGCGCAAATGCCGAGGGCGGGCTCGCCTTTTCCAGCGTTCGCAAGATCGACGAAGACGGAATGGTCACCTTCCCGATGGTTTCGAATCCTAGGCGCGAGGTCCCAGCAGCGGGCATCGAGCTCGCCTCCCTGATCAAGATCGCCGACGAGGCAAAGGCCTAAGTATCCAGGATCTCTTTCACCGCCTCGGAAGCAGAAATTGCGGCCATGTGCACGGAGCTCCAGTCGCCGCCATCGGTGTACGCATCACCAGCGAAGAAGACGAGTCCTTCGACGCTCTCTCGCATCCGGGGCGGATGCTCCGACGAGGCATCGTCGGCGAAGTAGCCCTGCCCGATGAACGGTTCTTCGTTCCAGTTCTGTGTGATGTGTTGGACGTACGTTCTAGACGCCGCCCCGTCGAACATTTCGTCCAGTTCGGCGAGCATGAGGTCGCGCAAATCGTCGCCGGATCGGGTGGCGTACGGCTCGGCCTGGTCGCCGATCGTGAACAGGCCGAGCACATGCCGCTCACTCCCCTGTCCGTAGGCCGCGTCGTACCAATCCTTCTGGCCTGCACTGCTATATACCCCATCGACAGCGATAAAGGTCGGAAAGAACTGCTCGCTGAACTCGATGAACGCCTTGAAACCGCCCCAGACGAACGCATCGTCAAACGCGTCGAGCTTTTGTACTGGAAGTTCGGGCTCGAACGTGATGTCACGATTCTTCATCACCTGGATGGGAACGGTGACAACGACCGCGTCGGCCGTGCGGGTGTCGCCGGCCATATCGACGACCGTGACACCGGATGAGGAATAGAAAATCTTCGCGACCGGAGTGTTGACAACCAGCGAGTCGGCAATCGACGGCATCACGAAGCTGTCGAAGAACGTCAACCACGTTTCGCCCACGAACTTGAGATCGCTGTACGGCCCCAACGAACCGGTGCGGAGGGTGCCGTCGAAGAAGCCCGCCTCGTCGGTGTCTTGGTAGCCAATCGTCTCGACGTCCACCTCGACCGACGGGTCGTTCACGATCCGATCGAGCACGCCGCTGTCGGTGTGGATCCATTCGCCACCCATCGGCAACGGGAAGTCGACGAAATCGGTGTTGGTCTTAATCCGGCCCCCGTGGGTCCGCGCAGCTTCGAGCAACACGACATCGACGCCAGCCTGATTCAGCAAGTACGCAGTGGTCATTCCCGCAGCCCCGGCCCCGACGACGATCACGCTGCGAATCGAGCTGCGTTCGTCATCGCTACAAGCTCCGAGCGAAGCCGCAACTCCCAACACCGCTCCCATGCGCATCACTTCCCTACGATTCAGCTGCAACGTTTCGACCCCAAATCCCGTTTCGCGTAGAAGATAATCGACCGCCGAGTCAGGGCATGATCACGACACCTGAGACAACATGCCCGAAAACGGCAAGGACCCGGGGCCAGCCGCAGCTGACCCCGGGCATTGCTCGTTCGTGACTAACCCTTAAGGCGAGTGTTCTCCGGATCGAATGCCGAACCGGTGCCCACGACGGTACATGGGTAGAGCTCGTTCATGTACATGACCTTGAGCTGCGTGCCGGGCGCCGCGTACTGCGAAGGCACGTAACCGAGCAGCAGGTTCTTGCCCACGCTCGGACCGTAACCCGCAGTCGTCACTCGACTCACACGGCCATGGCTATCTTCAATGCGCTCGCCATCGACGGTGAGGATCGGCTCGTTGCCACCCTGCATCCAACGCTTGCGGCCCTGGCCATCGGTGTTGTCATCGACGGTGAGCGTGACGCAATGGGTCTCGGGATCGCCAGCTTCACGGGCGGCCATGTAGGCGTCCTTGCCAATGAAGTCCGCAGCCTTGACCTTCGGACGGGCCAAGCCAGCCTCGATCGGGTTGTATTCGCTCTCGAGTTCGGCGCCCATCAGGCGGTAACCCTTCTCGATACGACCGGTCACGGCGTAGACGCCCATGCCCGTTGGACGCAGACCGTGATCGGCGCCGGCTTCCATGATGGCGTCCCACAATGCGGGGCCGTTGTCCCACCCGGTGTAGATCTCCCAGCCGGTGTCGCCCACATAGGACACACGGAACAACGTGCACGCAATGCCCGCAACTTCGATGTTCATGACCGAGCCATACGGGCTTCCCTCATAGCTGAGGTCGGCATCGGTGAGCTGGCCGAGAATCGCCGGAGCGTTCGGTCCCCAGATACCCAACGTGGTGGTCGTGCGGCTGAGGTTGGTGAACGTGACCGACTCGTCTGCAGGCAGGTACTTCTTGATCCAGTACTCGTCGCGGCCACCATCGAAGGCGCCGGTGACGATGCGCACGGTGTCTTCACCGGTCTGCATCATGGTGAGGTCGGAGTGGAAACCACCGTCCTCGTTCAGCCATGGCGTGTAGGCACTCGTGCCGACGCCCTTGCACACCTTGTTGACCGCGAGGTACTCCGCGAAATCGCATGCGCCGGGGCCGGAGAGCTCGAACACCTGGAAGGCGCTGAGGTCGAAAAGGCCAGCGTTGTCACGCATGTTGAGATGCTCGCCGTTGACGATGGGGGTCCACCAGCGGTTGTCCCACTCGACTTCACGCTCTTCGAGGCCATAACGCTCGACGAGGTCGGCGTTGCTGGTGTACCACTGCGCACGTTCCCAAACCCGAGCTTGGAAGAACATCGCGCCGAGAGCTTCCTGGCGGCTGTAGTACGGGCTCTTGACGAGATCGCGTCGGCCTTCCCACTGCTCTTGTGGGTGCACGATGCCGTAGGTCTTGATGAAGTGCTCGTCGGCACGGGCCCAAATGTGGTCGTCGCCACGCTCTTCTGGATAGAAACGGGCGAGATCGGAAGCATGTGGGTCGATGACCCGTGGGTAGCCGTAGGTCATCCACTCGGCCACGACCTGGGCCATGCCCGGGCCTTCCTTCACCCACACGGCCGCTGCCGACCACAAGTTGCGGACCTCGACGGTCTCGCCAAGGCACGGCATGGCGTCAGGCGTCAGGGACAGCAGACCGTTGATGGCGTACTTGATCTCGGCATCGCCGAGGAAGTCCATCAGCTCGATCGCGGTTTCCATCTGGTCATCGAAATCGTCCGGAGTGAATGGCATTTCGGTCGGGGTGAGCGCAGCTTCTTCGTTCGATGGGATGTCGTCCGGGTGATGCAAGATCGCCTGGTGACCGTATGAACCAACCTCCATGCTGCCCGAGCTCTGACGCTCGTAGCAGAAGGTGTCCATGTCACGAACGATCGGGTAACCAATCTCGTTGTTGGTCTCGGCGAGGATGTCCATTGGACCAACGTCGGCCATCTGGTGAACAGCCGGCACGAGGGGAATCGTGGCGCCGGCCATGTTCGCGACCCGGTTGCTCCACACACCACAAGCGACGACGACATAGTTCGCTTCGATACGGCCACGGCTCGTGACAACGGCACTGACCTTCTTCTGACCGTTCGGCGCATCGACGGTTTCGACATCGTCGACCTCGGTGTTCGCAAACACCTGAAGAACACCCTTGTCCATTGCTTCGTTGCGGAAGAGCGTTCCGGTGTCGAGCGAGTCGACGACGCTGACCGTTGGGCAATGGAAGCCGCCCATGATGACGTCTTCGTTGATAAACGGAACGAGCTTCTTGACCTCAGCTGGGGTCAACATCTCGGCCGGCACTCCCCATGCGGTTGCGCTGGTCATGCGGCGAGCGAGTTCGTCCATGCGCTCTTGGGTACGGGCGACTTCGATGCCGCCAGAGTCGACCGAGCGATCGAGGTCGCGGTACTGATTCGCACTTTGGACGCCCAGCAGCGCCATTTCCTTGTTGTGATCGACCGGGAAGATGAAGTTCGACGCATGGCCGGTGCTGCCACCGGGGTTCGGGAGCGGGCCCTTGTCGATGAGGACGATGTCCTCCCAACCAAGGCGGCTCAGATGGCCGACGAGGCACGAGCCGACGATGCCGGCTCCGATGACGACCACATTGGCCTTTGCTGGAAATTCTTTGCTACCGATGTCGCTCACTGGGCTCTCCTTCGCTGCGCTCTCCGGCGCAGATCCGTTCACGGCTAATACACGTGTGATATATCAGCCGTGTATCTGGAGAAGACTAGGCCCGATCCGGCCTCAAGGCAAGCCGATTCTGCTGGAAATCTCACGTCGGAGTACCAAGCGCGCTGGCTCAACATCGATGTCACAGGCCATTCGTATTGTTGGTGAAGTATCGAAGGCTGTCGCCGCCTTCCGGAGACACCGCGATCGCAAGACACCTCAGTGGCCGTCACGCAAGCAGACCTCGACCAACTCCGAAGCGAGTTCGACGCAAAACTCGCCCGTGTTACGCTCGAACATATGAACACCGCAACCGCGATTGGTGCCTACGGCGAACGCTTCAACGCGATGGACGCTCAATTCGTCGCGGTTGACGTGCGGTTCGACTCGATGGACCGCCGATTCGACGAAGTGGATCGCCGACTCGATCGTATGGACAAGCGATTCGATCGTATGGATGACCGATTCGACCGGCTCGAGAACAAACTCGACAGCCGCTTTGGCTGGCAAACCGTCATGTTCACCGCCCTCGGCATTCTCACATTATTCGGCGATGCCGTCAGAGCCGCACTCGGTCTCTAGGACGATTCCAATTCCCAGCCGGTTGCCACTCGCGTTACCGTGGCGAGATGGCGACTCTCACAGACATAACCGGAATTGGTCCAGCGATGGCGAAGAAGCTGACCGCAGCGGGCATCAAAACGGTCGGGGCCGTCGCATCCGCAACGCCGACCACGCTTGCCCAGATCCAAGGGTTGAGCGTCGACACCGCAGCCGTCCTGATCAGTGAAGCAAAGAAGGCCGTGCCGAGCGCCAAGGCTCCCGCAGCGAAGGCACCTGCCAAGACCTCCTCCTCCGACATCAAGAAGTTGAAGGCGAAGGTCGCCAAAAAGAGCAAGCGGATCAAAGAGCTCGAGAAGACCGTGAAGGCCCTTAAGAAGGACAATAAGCGAAAGAAGAAGTAGGTCCTTTCGCTCCGCTCACCTTGCCCAACCACTCGCGGTGATAGACGTCTGATATATCAGCCGTTACCCTGTGATCATGAGCACGATCGACATCGCGGGCACCGAACCCGAATCACTCGGCGAACAGGCCTATATGGCGCTACGCCAAAAGATCGTGCGCCTCGACTTCGCTCCAGGCGATGTTCTCCGCGAAGACGAGCTCCAAACGACCTTGGGCCTCGGACGAACGCCGATTCGCGAAGCCCTACAGAGACTGCAACGCGAGCACTTCGTCACCGTGATCCCCCGCCGCGGCATGTTCGTCAGTGGCATCGAAGTCTCCGAGCTCTCGATGTTGTTCGAGACCCGCGCCGTCTTGGAGCCCTACGCCGCGCGATTGGCCTCACTGCGAGGCACCACTGCGAACTGGGACGAGATGGAAGCCACCCTCGCCCGCACGACCGAACCTGGCCTCGACGACGAAGACCAACTCGCCCTCGACCGCCGTTGCCACGAAATCATCTGGGCCGCGTCGGGCAACCGATTCCTCCTCGACACGCTCGACATGCTCTACGCCCAGTCCGACCGCCTCTGGCACCTCTACCTCGCCGACGTCGCCGACATGCAGCACGCCGTCGACGAACACCAAGCGATCCTCGCCGCCCTACAAAACGGCGATGGCGACGCCGTGGCCGGCCTCGTCGAAACGCACGTCCAGTCCTTCGACACCCAAATCCGCGATGCCGTAACCGCCCGTCTCGCCGCCCCCCTAGAGCAATAGTTGTCTAACCAGGGGCGACGTTCATGCCCTCTTGGGCGTGACTCGAGTAGGGAGCGAAGCGAACGGATCCGGCCCACCGGAACAAACCCTGCAACGACAACATTCGATAGCACCACTTCAGCTTCCTTCTCAGCTGCCGACTATAAGAAGGATGGCGAAGCGCAGGCTAGACAGATCTTCAGGATGGCTGTTTTCCGTTAGGACAACGGCCTACTTTGTCATCGTCGCCGCACTCTGTCTCGGCGCGCTGTCATTGCTCGGGCTCAGACAGATCAAAGCGGCGAACGAGGTCAACTCTGCCATCCGAATCGAACGGGCAGGTCGCGCAGCGACAGCGCTCCTCGAAGAGCGAATCGGCGATGCCACCGTCACGTCAAACCCAGCGGGCTCGCCACGAGCGATCGTCATCGACTCACCGACCCCACTTGCGCCGGACCCATCGTGGGACGACCTCCTCGACGCGATCGGCGGGGTCAACCAAGGCGCCGCGAACCTCTTCCGTTTCAACGCCGACACACAATCGTTCGACCGGCTGTCGACGACATTTCGCAAACCCGACGGAACGCGTGCCGGCGGCTCCCAGGTCGAACCCGGCCTCATCTCCGCAGGCCATCCAGCGTTCGCCTCGCTCGCCGCCGGACTTCCATTCATCGGTGAAGTCCCGGTCGCTGGACGTTTACGTCTCGCATACCTGACACCAATAACGGCCGGCGACGACAGCCTCACAGGCATCCTTGCCGTCGACGTTGGTTGGGTCGACGATCTCAACCGAATCAACGATGAGGCCTCAGACCGAGCGCTCGCCGCGATGCTCATCCTGCTCGCCGCCCTCACAATCAGCTGCATCCTCGTCATGTTCGTCTCTTTCCGACCGCTGCTTCGCCTTACCGAGATCGCCCACGCACTCGGCTCGAAGGGCGGCGACCGGACGATCGAGCTCACGGACCGACGCGACGAAATTGGCTACCTCGCAAAGGGCCTCGCAAAGGTCGCCGAACTCCAACAGACGCTGGAACATCGCGCCTACAACGATTCGCTGACCGCCATTCCCAACAGGGCAGCGCTCATGCTCGAGCTCGACGAGCGATTCGAGGCAGTGACACGCGAAGACCCCATGTCATGCGCCTTTGCTCTGCTCATCATCGACCTCGATGGCTTCAAAGAAGTCAACGACGGACTCGGACACCATGCCGGTGACGAGCTTCTGGTCGGGCTAGCAACATCACTGCGACGATCTCTTCAACCCGGTGAGTTTCTCGCACGCCTCGGCGGCGACGAGTTCGCGATCATCTCCGCAATCGACCCCGACATCGCGACCACGGTGGACGAACTTGCACAACGAGCCAGGACGAGCGCCGCGGGAGTATTCCAAACGAGCGCTGGCGACGCATGGGTCACTGCGAGCGTCGGCATCGCGTTGATCCCCGAGCATGGGGTCACGACTTCTCAGGCAATGCGCAACGCCGATCTTGCGCTCTATGAGGTCAAGCGAGCCGGACGAGGCTCAGCAATGCTCTACGAGTCCAACCTCTCGGTATCGTTTCAGCGCCGGATGTACCTCGTCTCCGAGCTTCGACGGGCACTCGACAATCAGGCTCTAAGGGTCGAATACCAACCGCTCTACGACAAGGTCGGACACCTCAGCGGTCTGGAAGGACTCGCCCGGTGGACCCACGAGAGCGGCGATGCAATCTCACCCGCAGAATTCATTCCTATCGCAGAAAACGTCGGTCTGATCGACCAGCTCGGCGGCTGGGTGCTCGAAGAGTCGTGCAGGCAGATCAGTGAATGGGTGCGGAATCACGATGACGTCCCAACGGTTTCGGTCAACGTCTCATCGTTGCAACTGCGCAACAAAGATTTTGTGAATTCCGTCCGCGATCTCCTCAATCGCTACCCCGCCGCCCGTGGACGGCTTTGCTTCGAGCTCACCGAAAGCGTGCTCGTTCCCCGCAACAACGATTTGCGCCGCAACGTGCTCGCAGCGCTGTCCGATATGGGTGTGTCTCTGGCGATCGACGACTTCGGCACCGGCTCTTCATCGCTCAACTACCTCCATGAACTTGTCGTCGACCAGGTCAAGATCGATCGGACGTTCGTCGTGTCAGCGGTCGAAGATAAAAAGCAGGCGCAGCTTCTCGCTGGCATAGTCGGACTCGGGAAAAACCTTGGGCTAAGTGTCGTGCTCGAAGGCGTAGAAACAGACCTCGAGTTTGCTCTGGCACAAGACCTCGATTGCGACCTCGTACAGGGGTACCTACTCGGCAAGGCCATGCCGGCCGGTGTCGTGTCCAAATACTTCGGCGTCACACACCCGCACTTCGACAACGTCACCGATCTCGCTGCCTAGGCAGCCGCCGAATAAGAAGCAGGCAGCGTCGGCGGCCTAGTCCGCCTTGCGCCAGCGATCGATGCCACCAGCGCCATAAGCGTGGACGATGATCGCCCGCTCTGGCCTCACCGCCAAGAACGACACGCCCGGTGAGTCTTCGGGTCCACCCGGCGCAAAAGCGTTGAGGTCGTAGTCGAAGACGTCATCCCACAGCCGCCTCTTTGTTTCGACGTCATCGAACGTGTTTACGCTCCCCCAGAGCTCAACACCATTCCCCGACTCATCGACCTGCCAATGCATTGCGACATTCGGATTGACCTCGATATTGCGCGCCTTCACCGAGTTGTTGAAGGTCATCACCCAGCAGGTTTCAGCTTCCCAACACGGATGCACGGGCACAACGTCGGGTCTGTTATCGGTACCGACCGACGCCAGATGCGCCCACGGGCTCAGACCAGAAGCGAAGTTCTTTACGTCGGCGAGGTCGATGTCAGTCATGGGTCGACAGTAGAGGATTATGAACCGAAGCTGGCGTAGGCGACGATGGGTCATGACAACGAGCGCAACCGCTTTCGATCCGCCGGCCTCCGATGACCTGATCGAAAGCACGATGCAAGACTTTCCGCTGAGCATCGGAGCACTGTTTAAACACGGCCGAAGAATTCACAGCGACTCCAAGGTGATCACGTGGACCGACGCCGGTCCCGAGACCGCCACGTTTGCCGAGGTTGGAGACCGGGCCGACCAATTGGCCGCCGCACTCGCGAAACTCGGCGTTAGGCCAGGAGATCGGGTCGGAACGTTCTGCTGGAACAACCAGCATCACCTCGAGGCCTACCTCGCAATACCCAGCATGGGGGCGGTCCTACACACACTGAATATCCGCCTGTTTCCCGAGCAACTTGCCTACGTCATCAACCACGCCGCCGACCGGGTGATCATCGTCGACGATTCTCTGATTCCGTTGCTCGCCGCAGTTCGAGACCAGCTGGAGACCGTCGAACATTTCATCGTCGTTGGAGATGGCGATGCGTCGGCACTCGGCCAGACCCACGACTACGAGGCCATCCTCGCAGCCGAGCAACCCGGCTACGACTACCCCGAAATCGACGAGCGCGCCGCAGCCGCGATGTGTTACACCAGCGGCACCACGGGAAACCCCAAAGGGGTCGCCTACTCGCACCGATCGACGTACTTGCACTCGTTCGGCATCGCCTCGGCCCAGGCCATGGCTCTCTCCCAATACGACCGACTTCTCCTCATCGTTCCCATGTTCCACGCCAACGCCTGGGGCATGCCCTACGGAGGGTGGGCGGTGGGGGCCGATCTGGTTATGCCCCAGCAGTTCCTCCAGGCGGGTCCACTGTCGGAGATCATCGAAGCCATAAAGCCCACTTTTTCGGCAGCCGTTCCCACGGTGCTCAACGACATCCTCTCCAACCGCCCCGACGCCAACCTCAGTTCACTCCGACAGGTGGTATGCGGAGGTTCGGCAGTGCCGCGAAGCCTCATCGAGGGGTTCGACGCCACCTTTGGCATACGGATCGTGCAGGCCTGGGGTATGACCGAAACAAGTCCCCTCGCCGCTATCGCCCACGTACCTCGCGGCACCGCAGAAGCCGACGAGATGGATTGGCGCTGCATGACCGGTCGGCCGATGCCTGGGGTCGAGATCAGGATCTGCGGCGAAGACGGCAAAGAGATGCCATGGGACGGCGTGGCCCAAGGCGAGATCGAAATTCGCGGCCCCTGGATTACCGGCAGCTACTACCGCGATTCCAGCGACGAAAAGTTTCACGACGGCTGGCTTCGCACCGGCGACGTCGGGTCGATGGCCTCCAACGGCTTCATCCAAATATCGGATCGCGCCAAAGATGTCATCAAATCTGGCGGCGAGTGGATTTCGAGCGTCGACCTGGAGAACACATTGATGGGTCACCCCGACGTGTTGGAGGCGGCCGTCATCGGCATACCGGACGAGCGATGGGACGAGCGCCCCTTGGCCTGCGTCGTCGCGGCCGACGGCAGAACGCTCGACATGGTCGAGCTCAAGAACTACCTCGAGGACAAGGTCGCGAAATGGTGGCTACCCGAACGTTGGACCAGGTTGGACTCGGTGCCAAAAACGTCGGTTGGTAAGTTCGACAAGAAGGTGATTCGCCAGCGTCACGCTGACGGCCAGCTCGAGATAATCGAAGTCTGACCTGCTCGACCGCCGCTGTCGCGTCGATGATCTTGGCTGCGTGCTCGCCCGACAAGCTACCTAGCCTCGCTTCCGCGCAGGCGATCCCAGTGACCACCAACGCACCGGCCGCACCTTCGTCGACCACCTCGCCAACGACCGAACCTCCACCTTCCGATGGACCGTCGAGTCTTGCGTTCGCGAGCGAGAACGACCCTTGCCGCGTGTACTACGTAGCTCCGTTTATTCCTGGCGGACCCCTATCCGACCGACGGCCCTCTGGTCGCCGACGTCGATGTGCGTTCGGCCGAGTTGGGTGAGGCTCTCGACGTCCTCGAATTCGACTACGAACAGGCCACCGGCAACGCCGCCGAAGGATTGGACTACTGGCTGCTGTGGGACATCGGAGTCGCCGACGCATGGCTCGCAGCTCAGCACGAAATATCCGGACACCTTTCGCCGACGGTGTTTGGTCCAATCAGCTGCGGACGTTAGATCTCCGGCCCAATTCCGAGACCAGGACCCTGTCTACGACTTGACGAACACCCGCATCAACACCGGTTGAGCAAACCAGTAGGCGTCCCCGTGCTGTTCTCCGTTTGCATGGAAACGTTCGGCTGTTTCGTCCTTCACAGCTTCGAGCGCGGCTCCACGAGCCGGATCGATATCGGTCATCGTTTTCTCGAGGGCGGAGAAATCGGCGTAGGAATAGCTCGTCGTGTAGCGAACCTCGCCGACTCGACGAATCGAGGAAGGCAAATCGTTGTCGAGGGCTGCCTGCGCAGCCGCACGCACGATGGTTTCGTCGTCGACCAACTTGTGCGTCTCGAAGCCCGACCCCTCAGGAATCGGTTCGAGAACAGCGAGCGTGCCTCCGGGCCGCAGCACACGATTCGCCTCGGAGAGAGCGCCTGCAAGGTGCTCGCCAGGCACGTGATGCAACGAGTAGGAGAACACCACGACGTCTGCGGATTCGTCACCGAGCGGAAGATCCTGTCCCACGCCATCGACGTACGCTTCGGGGTTCTCGGGATCGGCCGCACGTGCTTGGGAAATCATTGCCTCGCCGCACTCCACACCGATCGCATCGGCACCCTCTGAACGCATGAAACGAACCAAAGCGCCCGCCCCGGCGCCCACGTCCACCACACGCTTCCCTGCTAACGGCACATGGCTCGCCAGCATCGCGTGGTTGCTCGGAAAGTCCCAGATCGGCGTCTCGTCATCCATCAACCCAGAGTAGCCAGCGTTTTCGGGAGGACTAGATCGCTCGCATCGAGTTGTTTCGGGCATTGTGCTCGACCTCGGCGAGACCTAGTACAAGCCCTTCTTCATTCCGTACCAGCCGCCCACCGGATTTTCCGTCGAACGTCCCCAGTCCTCGACCGTGTCGGGCTTCGTCTCTTTCTGGTCATCAGCGTTTCCCAACAGCATCCAATCGCCGTGCTTCGTGAGCATCGTATGGAGATCGTCGATGCATTGAAGCTGGTATCGCAATTCGGTCGCTCCTACCTGTCAGCGGCCATCTCGTCATTCCCTTCATCGTGCGAACAGTGTTTCGCACTTGCATCGTAGGTACCAGTAAGTGACATCTTCTGTCATGATTCCGCTGCCATGATAGAAACATGCGCGCTGGACGACTTCTGGAACTCATGCTCATCTTGCAACGCCGAGGCCGCGTCACCGCAGCCGAATTGGCCCAAGAGCTCGAGGTCAGCGAGCGCACCGTTCTTCGCGATATCGAAGAACTCTCCGGCGCAGGGGTGCCTGTCTACGCAAGCCGCGGTCCGGGTGGCGGTTCGGATCTCACCCGAAGGTCGCCGCCGCGCCGCACTCCTCGCGCTCGGCGATCAGATCGAGGTGCTCACGCCAGCGACCGTCAGAGAAGAGGTCGTGAGCCGATTGACCGCAGCGACGAGCCAATACCGACACGACTAGTCGGCCTTCGCCGCCCACCGCATACCGCGACGCATCATCTCGGTGACCTGCGGTAGACGCAGGTCGTCGATCTCATGGCCGAGCGAGCAATAGAACACCCTTCCCTGATCCCAACGACGCTTCCACACGACTGGGATTCTCGTTCCCTCGATCCACCACATGTGTTCGCCAGAGAACGTCGTGGTTGCAAGGACCTCGTTCGACGGGTCGACGAGCATGTAGTACTGCTCCGACTTCATTCTGAAGCTCTTGATGCCAGCGACGATCGGATCCTCGGGCTTGGTGATCGTGACGTCGTAATCGACGTAGTCGATGGATGGGTCGAGATTGTCAGGCCATCCCGGAGGGTGCGCCACGAATTGGCCACCGATCAAGAAGTGATAACTCGGATGGTCGCGGAATGCGTCACCCATATGCCCATGCCAACCCGCGATGCCACAGCCGTTGCCAACGAGCTCGAGCATCCCGCGCTCCTCGGCCGCATTCATATTGCCGAACTCTTCTCGATGCGATGATCGGGCGCTCGACCAGATCGGAACGATCAAGTCGACATCGGACAGGCCTGCAGGATCGGCGAGCGGAGCAAGGGTGTCATAGCTAACGACTCCGAAGCCCTCACCTTCGAGCAACGCTGTCGCCCAGTCGGAGAACTCCTGGGGCTTATGCCCTTCCCATCCGCCAACGAACAGCGCGGCATTCTTCATGATTTCCCTCGTAGATAGGTGATGATCGCCGCCATATCTCTCTCACCGAGACCGTCGGCCTCGGCTCCGCGGAGTTCGCTCAACGTCATTTCGGTTTGCGACAACGTCAGACCGGCATCCTTGGCCATTCCAAGGGCCAGCTCGACGTCTTTGCGGGCCAAGGACAACGCAAACGAGACCGGAGTCGACGCCTCGTCGAGATAGTTCTCCTTGCGATACCCGAGCATTGGTGCCGCTGCTGCAGAATTTTCTAGCGTGCGATACGCATCCGCGATATCTATGCCGGAAGCTTCGGCGAGAACCAACGCCTCGGCAACGGTTTGGTTCAGGCCGTGAATCAACATGTTGACCACCAACTTCATCCGTGATCCCGACCCGACCGAACCCAGGCAGATCGTCTGGCGACCAACAGCGTCAAGAACCCCCCGGACAGGATCGATGTCAGCTTCGGTCCCCCCGGCCATGATCAGCAATTGAGCGCCCGCTGCTGCAGCGACCGACCCCGAAACCGGGGCGTCGATCACCGTCGCGTGGGGAGAGTTCTTGGCCAGCTCGAGTATGTGCGAAGGGCTGTGCGTGCCCATCTCCAGGATGTACGTCGCACCAGCACTCGAAGCGAACAGCCCCTCAGCGCCGTGATGCACAGCGTTCGATGCCGCGTCGTCGCTGAGCATCGTGATGACAACGTCGGACGACTCGGCCAGTTCGCGCGGCGTCTGGCAGACGTTGGCCCCGCTCGCCTCGGCGAGCGTGTTCGCTTTATCGATGCTCCTGTTCCACAGCAGCACTTCAAAGCCAGAGCTCGCCAGATTGGTGCTCATGGGTCCGCCCATGCGACCCAACCCGACGACGCCGACCTTGGTCATACCAGTGTCATCCCGCCGTCGATCATCACGATTTGGCCAGTCATGTAATCGCTTGCCGGCGAAGCAAGATAGGTAGTCGTGCCCGTGATGTCAGCAGGTGTTGCGACCCGGCCACGAAGGATTCCCTCGGAAAATTCTTCCATTGCCTGACCAGGGCGCTCGGAGGCGCCGATCTCCATAAGGTCCTTGTCGAGCGTTTCCCACAACTCGGTATGCACGACGCCGGGAGCGAAACCGGTGACCGTAATGTTGTGCTGTGCGAGGTCGCGAGCAGCGGACTGCGTGAGTGAAACGACCGCAAACTTCGATGCGCAATACGGTGCCACGTTGTCGAATCCTTGCCTGCCAGCGATCGACGCGGTGTTGATGATCTTCCCTCCAGTGCCCTGCGCGATCATCTGCTTGGCTGCTTCTTGCACGCCGATCAGCACGCCGAGGCCATTGATCTTCATGATGAAGTTCCAGTTGTCCTCGGTGACCTCGAGGAAGTTCATTGGCTTGTTCACACCAGCGTTGTTGAACTTCACATCGAGCTTGCCGAATTGCTCCACGGTGTGAGCGATCATCGCCTGCACCTGGTCGCGCTCGGCCACGTCGACCACAGCGGTGGCGACCTTTCCACCAGCAGCGCTGGCGCGCTCCTGGTTCGCAGCTTCGACCTCGACCAATTTCTCTGCGTTCAAGTCGGCAAAACATACGTCGGCGCCTTCGGCCAACAGTGCTTCACCAATCGCTCGACC
>JBLIMK010000029.1:0-35081 GCA_047638715.1 Verrucomicrobiales bacterium | reverse complement strand
CTGATGTTGCAATCGAGATCGCGCAATACCGCGAACTCTTCCGATCGAACTTCCAACGAGCCCTCGAAGCTGAACGGATCACCGACGTCGACACAAGAGCCGAGTTCCTCGTCGGCGCACTATGGGGAGCCCTCAGCCAAATCCGCCTCGCCGGTGACACCGCAGCCGCCCGGCCAATGTCGTCGATCGTGATCGAAACCATCCGCAACTGGACCCCCGCACACTGACGCTGCACCCGCGATTCACTCGCTGACGGAGCAAATCGATTCCGAGGACAGCAATGGGGAGTACACAGAGGGACGGTTACGCAGCGCGCCTGGAGGTCGATTACCCCGAGGAGCTGAACCGCGTAAAGACCGTGTTTCGTCTGATCCTGGTCATTCCGATCGCCGTGATCGCTGCTTGGTTCGCAATCATCTTGACGAACAAATACCCGCGGCCGCATGAGGAAATACGCCTCCGAGGAGAGCACTGACACGCCAGATCGGCCAAAGGTCTCGGCTTCGAAGGCGGTGCGAGCCCAATCTCAGCTCGTGACTGGGTTGCAAACAGTACTAAGTAAGAACGAGATATATGATGATCATCGGGGCGTCCGTACTATTCGGTCGAGAGCTCACCAACTCGTTCGATGTCCCAGGTCTCGACTCGCAACAGGCGATCGATCTGCTGGCCGACGCCAACTCTGAACGGGCAGGAACGACCGCCGAAGTCGTGCTGGCACCGCTTGATACCGACGCCACGTTCTTCGATTCTCCTTTGGCGCGGCAATCGCTCGCTGAAATCCAGGCCGAGCTGACCGCTCTGCCAAACATCGTCAGCACAAGCGACCCGACAGGATCCTTGGCCGTCGGTCCCGATGCTGCGACGGCAGCGGGCTCGATGTCGCTCATCACCTACATCATCGACATACCCAGCTGGGCCCCGCAGATGGCGAGCATGATCGGGCTAGGCGTCGGAATCGACTACGCGCTCTTCCTCGTGACGCGACACCGAGAGCACCTTGCGCAGGGAATGGCAGTCGACGAATCGATCGGACGCGCAGTGGCAACCGCTGGTCAAGCAGTGATCTTTGCCGGCGGAACTGTCGTTATCGCCATCCTTGGCCTTGCGCTAGCGGGAGTTCCGTTCAGTTCTTGTCCCTCTGAAGGCAGCACTCCTCAACCTGTTGAGCATCGGTGCGGCTTATGGCGTGCTCGTCATGGTCTTCCAGTGGGGTTGGGGTGCTGGCCTCATCGGGCTCGAGTCATCACCTCGGCCGCGCTGATCATGATCTCGGTCTTCGGTGGCTTCATCTTCGGCAACGACCCGACTATCAAGATGTTCGGGGTCGGGCTCGCTACAGCGATCTTCGTCGATGCCAGCATCGTTCGGATGATCCTCGTACCTGCAACGATCAAGCTCATGGGTGACGCGAACTGGTGGTTGCCGAACTGGCTCGACCGCCTCTTGCCCACAATCGACATGGAGGGCGAGAGCGGCACTCATTGCAGGCTTCGGCCTCCTCGCCATGGCGATCATCGCTGGTCTCGCGAACTTCGGGCGGACCTCAGCTCTCGCTGCGGGTTCCACCTCGTCCTCATTTCCTGGCTTTCATGGAAGACGGTTCGAGTCCCGAACTGGGTGGACCTCTTTGTCGCCATCACCGGTGTTGGGTACGTGATCGATGCCATCGGCATGCTCACTAGCGACACGTACTCCGCCGATATCACGAGGGTGACATTCATCGGCGAGGTTGTCCTTCTGTTCTGGCTCCTCATCAAGGGTCGATCGACAGGCGCCCGGGCGTAACGAGCTCAGCGACTTGTTCAGCTCAGGAGTGCTCGCGTACCGCCTGTGCACACACGTCTACGAGTTCGTCGACGTCAGCGTCGCCCATGATCAGCGGTGGGCAAAAAGCGATGGCTCCATTGATCGCTCTGCAGAGCACGCCGAGTTCGAGCATCCGATCCCTGACCTGCAGACCCCGTGCGGTCGGATCCTCACCACCGAGCTGGGCGGCCCAAACCGCTCCGACGCCGCGAACCTCAGCGAACATGCCGTCGTGCATCAACGCTTCGAGCCCAACCGACAGCCGCTTGCCGATGTGAGTCGCTCGATCGACCAGACCTTCCTCTTCCATGAGGTCGATGTTTGCGATTGCGGCAGCGCAGCCTGCTGGGTGACCGCCATACGTGTATCCGTGCATGAACACATAGTCAGGATCTGCCTCGAGCGTGTCGCACACGGCTCGATTGAGGAGCACTCCACCTAGCGGCTGGTATCCACTCGTCACGCCCTTTGCGAACGTGATCAGGTCGGGCGTCACGTCGTAGGTTTGCGAGGCGAACCAGCTTCCGGTTCTTCCGAAGCCCGTGATGACCTCATCGAATATCAGCAGTGCCCCGTGCGCGTCACAGAGGCGGCGTAGCCCTTCGAGGTATCCATCCAGCGGCGGGAATACGCCTCCGGCCGCTTGCACTGGTTCGGTCAGAACCGCGGCGATTCGATCGCCGTGCTCGGAAAAGAGCCGGGCGGCTGACTCGATGTCGGTCGGATCGAATTCCAGCACGTGGGGAAGAAGATCGCCCCACCCCTCCCGGTTGGCAGGTATACCTTGAACCGAAGTCCCGCCGAGGTTCACTCCGTGGTAGCCGCGCCCGCGCCGGAGAATGATTTGCCGCTGCGGTTCACCTCTGAGGATAGGAACCTTTCTCGCCACCTTCAGCGCGGTGTCGATCGCCTCGGAACCCGAACAACACAGAAAGACCCTGCCGTCGGTGAACGGCGACACGGACACGATCCGATCAGCTGCAGCATCGGAGACATCGCTGCCAATTGGAGCGAACGTATGGTACGAACCGAGCGTTTTCATCTGCATCGTGACTGCGTCGATGATCTGGTCTCGCCCATGTCCGACCTGGCAGTACCAGAGGCTGCCAAGACCATCGAGGTATTCCTTTCCGGTGTCGTCCCACACCCGGACGCCTTCGCTTCGGACGAGCGTGACGAAATGCTCCTGACTTGGTTTGGCAAAGGCGTGAAGCAGTTTCGGCGGCATTTGTATCTCCCGATCGTGTGCGACAACTATTGCACCAAGTACGAGGACCCCCGTCTACCGGGAAGGGCGTGTACGGATGCCCGATCGTTCGATCTCGATGATCACTACCGAATGCACCACCATCACCCAGATAGCGGCGATCGATCACGGCTAACGTGGCGCCATGTCTGAACCGGTCGATCTCGCAATTATTGGTGGCACCGTGGTGCCATGTGACGGTTCGGACCCTCGGCTCGCCAGCGTGGCCGTACGAAATGGCGTCGTGGTCGACATTGTCGACGGCGATCTGACCATGGAGGCCCGACGCACTATCGATGCGTCGGGGTCGGCGGTGCTTCCGGGGTTTGTCGACTCTCATACACACATTGCATCCAACATGCTGCTGCGAGGCCTACTGGAAGACACCGAACTGTTCGCGTGGCTCGACACCATGTGGCGGCTCAAGCAAAACTTCGATCACGAAACGTTGTACTGGGCCTCGATGTGTGGACTCGTCGAGATGGCCAAGTCTGGGATCACTTGTTTCAACGAGCATTTTGATGCCTACTCAGTGACGCCGCAGGTGCGGGCGTTGGAGGAGATCCATCTTCGAGCCACACTCGGCTACGGCTTCGCCGATGGCGGCGTCTACGCCGATGTTGCCGACTGGTCGTGGGCAGCGCTCAACGATTTCGATGCAGCGAGCATCGGCGCGGCGGGCATCGACGGCGACCGAGTGCGTCTCGCTCTGTCACCGCACGCTCCATACTCGTGCAGCGAGCAGATGTGGCGAGAGGTCCGGGCTCTCGCCGATGACCGTCAGCTACCTATCCACGCACACATTGCAGAGGGCCCGCGTGAGAGCGCGTTTATGCAAGAGACGTACGGAAAAACAACCGTGCAGTGGCTGAACGACATTGGGTTTCTCTCGAGCGACATCACCGCAGCTCATTGCACCCAGCTCACGCCGAGCGACATCAGGCTGCTCGCTGAGCATGATGTCAAGGTGGCACATTGTCCGGTCTGCAACGCGAAACTTGTTTCGGGGACCATGGATCTGCGGGGCCTCATGGAGGCGGGGGTGACCGTCGGTCTTGCGACGGATGGGCCGGCGAGCCACAACACGCTCGATACCTTCCAGGAGATGAAGTTCGCGGCCATCACGCACAAGCAGTCGACGGGCGACCCGACGTTCCTGACGACCCGCCAAGTGCTCGCCATGGCTACTGAGGGTTCCGCCAAGGCCATGCATCGACCAGAGTTGGGCACGGTCTCGGTGGGCGCTCCCGCCGACCTCGCAATCGTTGATCTGAGCGGGCCTCATGTTGCGCCTCTCTACGACATCGAGGCCGCGCTGGTCTACGGCAGCCGAGCCGACGACGTGACACACACCATCGTCGGCGGCCGACTCGTGCTCGACAATCGAGAAGTTGTGGGTGTCGACGAGGAGCAGATCGTGGCGCGCTTCACCGAGCATGCCCTCGCACTTCGCGATCGCTCAATCTGAAAAGATGTTGCTCTACAGCGAATTCACCAGGACTGCGCGGCAGCCCTCGGGTGTGCCCGCTATTGGGTTGTTCTTCAATAGATAGCTCTTCATTGCATCGTCGACGATCTGGTCGTGGTCTGACTCGACCACGCCAGCTTCTGCAAGCTGCATCCCCATGCCAATGCGGTTGTTGAGAGCTTTGATTGTTTCGCCTGCAAGGCTCGCTGCGCCTTCGTCATCTGCCGCATCAACCCCGAATGTACGGGCGACCCACGCGGTCTTCTCCAGCACTGCAGAGCGGTTGTAGTCGAGGGCCGCTGGCATGAGCGCGGCACACAGGTAGCCGTGGTGCAGGTCATAGACGTAGCCCACCGGCATCGCAACGGCGTGCAGGATGCCGAGTCCGGACTGTTCCTTTGCGAGGCCGCCGAGCGCCGATGCGATGGTCAACCCAGAACGGGCCTCGAGGTCGGATCCATCGAACACCGCCCTCTCGATGTAATCCGCTACCAGTGTCATGCCCTGCTCAGCGATCGCGTCGGAGAACGGGCTTGCCGCCAGACCCAAATAGGCCTCGAGCGAGTGTGACAGAGCATCCATTCCGGTCGCCGCCGTTAGCCACGCAGGCATGCCGAGCATCAGCTCGGGATCCAGGATGGTGATCCATGGAGCGGTGCCGGGGCCGAAGACGCCCTTCTTCTCGCCCGTGGCGTGGTCGATCAGCACGGAGACTTTGGCTGACTCGGCCCCCGACCCAGCGGTCGTCGGAATCGCGATCTGGGGAATACCGGCGATCTCGATGGAACGCTCGCCGGTCATGAAGTCGTGCGCTTTGCAATTATTGGCGGCTGCAGCAGCGATGATCTTTGCGGTGTCGATCGGGCTTCCACCGCCGAGGCCGATGATCGCGTCGGCGCCAAATTCCTTGAGCGCCGCGGCTCCGGCGTCGACGTTTTCGACGGTCGGGTTCGACTTGACGTCGGTGAACCGCTCGACGGTGATGCCGCCTTCGGTGAGGTAACCCTCAACCGTGTCGACGATGCCAGCTGCGACAATGCCGGGGTCCGTGACGATCAGCGCCCGGCTGAGTCCTCGAGCGGACAACCGCGCTGCGGCCTCACGCGATCGGCCAGGTCCGAAGACGAACTCGATCGGCGAGAAGTATTGAAACGGGTTGAACATCTGTGGGATTCCAATTCTTGGTGAGGCTTGGACTGTCGTGTCGGCAGTCTTTCACAGGAATGCCTACTATCTAACGAGTCGTCGAGGCTGGAGGGGGAAATCGGATGCTCGAACATGCAGCACAGGAAGCGATCCGGGGGTTGGAAGACGCGGGGATCGACTTCGTATCGGGCCTCCCTGATGGCTGGCAACGAAACCTCCACGAGTTGGTCGAGGACAACGACGCCTTTCAGTACGCGCCTGCTTGCAACGAAGGTGTCGCCTTCTCGATGTGCGCCGGTGCGTGGCTCGGGGGCAAGAAGTCGGCGCTCATTATGGAGAACAGCGGAATCCGCGTCGCCTCGGAATACATCGCCCGAATTTCACTCGGCACCGGCGTGCCGGTGACCATGCTGTGTTCCTATCGAGGTGACGTTGGCGAGACCGAACATTGGGGGATTCCCCACGGCATCGTGGCAGAACCGCTGCTTCAGGCTCTGCGAGTCAAGTACCTCATCGTTCGCCATGTCGAGGATCTGCGAAAATCGATCGTTCGGGCGAAGCGACTCTCGGAGGCCTCGCTGCATCCAGTCGCAGTGTTGATATCGGGCGACTGTGTTTGGGACGACGGAGGTGATTCCTGATGGCGCTGAACCGCTACGAGTGGCTCGGGCATCTTGCTTCGAAGCTTCCTGAGGATTGTTTGGTCATGGCCACCTACATCGGGGCGGTGTCCTTCGAGTGGGCGCACCACACCAAAGAACACCCCCGAACCGCTCACCTCGGGCAGATGGGTGATGTCGTAGGTATGGCGCTTGGATTGGCGTTGGCTCTTCCCGACCGCAAGATCGTCTGCCTCGACGGCGATGGGTCGGTGCTGATGGAACTCGGCCAACTCATTTCGATGGGCGAACACTGCCCCGACAACCTTGTCGTGTTCGTCGTCGACAACGGCGTGTACGAGTCGATTGGCTGGGGCGAGAACGGTCGACGTCCGACCGCTACGGCTGGTAAAGCCAGCCTTCCGTCGATCGCAGCAGCCTGCGGTGTGCCCTACACGGCCGATGTCACGACACAGGAGCAGCTCGACGAGGAGATCGACCTGGCCTTCTCTCGAAACCTGTGCAGCTTTGTGAACGTGCGAACCGAACCCGGGCATTCACACGTTCAGCCGCGACGCACCGACGGGATCGAGGACAAGTACCGATTCGTCCGCTACGTCGAGCAGCTCGAAGACATCTGGATCACAGGCGTACCTCCACAAGACATAGGCCTCATGAAGGGCAAGAAACACTAGTTTCGCCGCGGGGCGGATCCGGGCGCTGAGGCGCCCTCGACCGCCCTGCGGACACATCACAGTGGCCCCGAGCTCTCGTCCTCGGGACTAGGCGACGAAGCTGACGAGCTTCTTTTCCATGAACGCAGCGAGACCGTCGCGGCCTCCTTCACGACCCAGACCGGACTCCTTGAAGCCGCCAAAAGGCGCGGTTGGCGAGGCTGGCATTGGGTCGTTGACCCCGACCATTCCGAACTCGAGCGCATCCGATGTGCGCATTGCCTGGCCTAGATCCTTCGTATAGAGGTAGGCGGCGAGGCCGTATTGAGTCTCGTTGGCGCGGGCGATCACCTCGGCCTCATCTTTGAAGGTAAGCACAGGAGCCACGGGACCGAAGGTTTCGTCTATTGCGCACAGCATGTCGTCGGTGACGCCGGAGAGCACGGTGGCCTCGAAGAAGTAGCCGCCGTTCAGCGCCTCGACCCGCCCGCCGCCGGTTTCTACGGTTGCACCCTTCGCAACCGCGTCGGTGACATGGGATGAGACTTTTGCGTAACCGCCCTCGTCGATGAGCGGCCCAACGTCGACTCCGTCGGCGGTACCGACGTCAACCTTCAGGTTGGCGACGGCTGCGGTGAGACGGGCCGTGAAATCTTCGGCGACACCCTCTTGCACAAATATCCGGTTCGCACACAGGCACGACTGTCCGTTTACCTGGAACTTGGACATCAGCACGCCACCGACGGCCGCATCGAGATCGGCATCGTCGAAGACGATGAACGGAGCCTGTCCCCCGAGTTCGAGCGAGACGCGTGCCAGGTTGGTTGCCGACGCCTTCACCAAGATCTTGCCGACTTCGGTCGAACCAGTGAAGGTGATTTTGCGTACTCGGGGATCTTCGAGCAACGGAGCTGAGAGAGGAATTGGGTCAGCGGACGTGACGAAGTTGCACACGCCGGGCGGAAGTTCTGCTTTGGCGATGGCTTCGAAGAGCGAGGCTGGCGAGAGCGGCGTTTGCTCCGCTGGCTTGACCACGATCGTGCAGCCGGCGGCAAGGGCGGGAGCGAGCTTGCGGGCGATCATCGCTACGGGGAAGTTCCACGGAGTGATGGCGACAGCAACACCTAGCGGCTTCTGCGAGACGATGAGTTGTTTGCCGGGGATATGGGAGGGGATGACCTCGCCGTAGGCGCGGCGGCCTTCCTCGGCGAACCAGTCGATCCACTGTGTTGCGTAGTTGACCTCGAACATCGCTTGACCGCGTGGCTTGCCTTGTTCGGCAACGATCAGATCGGCCATGACGTCGATGTTTTCGAGCAGCGCAGCCGAAATTCGACGCATCGCTGCAGCCCGCTCGACCGCCGTTGTGGCAGCCCAGGCTGGAAACGCAGCGTGAGCGGCGTCGATCGCCGCGGTTGCGGTAGCGGGACCGGCATCGGCCGCCGTACCCACCACTTCGCCGGTTGCTGGGTTAGTGATTTCGAAGTTCGAGTCGGTCGAAATCCACTCGCCGTTGATATAACACTGTGCGTCCATGGCGGCGATTCTGTCATACTGAAATCTGTGAGTCCAAGAGCTGATCTGTTAATCGCCCACGCTGATGTCGTCGTCACCATGGATGAAGCCAGACGCGAGATATCTGGCGGCTGGGTGGCCATCACGAACGGGTTCGTGACCGAGGTGGGTGGTCCGGGTTCGGAGCCTGAAGCCTCTCGCGTTATCGCCGCGAACGGCTGCGTTGTGACGCCGGGGTTCATCAACACCCACCATCACATCTACCAGAACCTCACTCGGTCGTTTGCGCCCGCTCTCTCTGGCAGTCTCTTTCACTGGCTACGTACGCTCTACCCCGTGTGGAGCCGCCTCGATGAAGAGGCAGCGTACGTTTCGGCGTGGATCGGCCTTTGCGAACTCGCGCTCGGCGGCTGCACGACCTCGACCGATCATCTCTACGTGCATCCAAAGGGCTCGGGCGATCTGATCTCGGCTGAGATCACCGCGGCGAAGGAACTGGGTTTCCGGTTTCACCCAACGCGAGGGTCCATGAGCCTTTCGGAAAAGGATGGTGGTCTGCCCCCAGATTCTGTGGTGCAGACCAACGACGAGATCTTGGCCGATTCCGAACGTCTTGTCAGCCTTCACCACGACCCGAACCCAGGCGCCATGGTTCGAATCGCTCTGGCCCCGTGCTCGCCCTTCTCCGTGTCACCAGAGCTGATGATCGAAACCGCTGAACTCGCCGAGCGGCTCGACGTACGCCTACACACCCATATTGCCGAGGATCGTGACGAGGACGTGTTCTGCGAAGAGATGTTCGGACGTCGTCCGATCGAACATCTCGAGCACGTTGGTTGGGGATCGGATCGAACGTGGGTTGCGCATTGCATCTACCCAAGCGACGAAGAAATTCAGCGGCTCGGTCAGTGGGGAACCGGCGTTGCGCATTGCCCAAGTTCGAACCAGTTGATCTGCGGAGGAATCGCCCCCATTCGAGAACTACGTGACGCTGGCGCGAATGTGGGTCTTGGCTGCGATGGCTCGGCGTCAACAGATCATGCGTCGATGTGGCTCGAGGCTCGGGGTGCGCTTCTCCTCGCCAGGACACGAGGGGGCCCTGAGGCCATGCGAGCTCGCGAAGCGCTCGAGATCGCAACGCTCGGTGGCGCGGCGTGCCTTGGCCGCGACGACATTGGTTCCCTTGCGCCCGGCAAGGCCGGCGATCTTGTGGTGTGGCCCACAAACGGGATCGCGTTCGCTGGCGCTTTGAGCGATCCGGTTGAAGCGCTGCTCCGATGCGGCCCTATTGCAGCCAAACACACGGTGATCAATGGCCGGTTGTTGGTCGAGGATGGTCAGCTGACCGCAACCGGAGTTGACGACATGCTCAATCGGCATCGAGGGATCGCTCAGGAGTGGCTGGACGCCTCACGCTCGATCTGAGTGCCCCGATTGGAAGGATTCCCAGATAACCGACGGGGTGAGCGGCGTGCTCAGGTCTGACCAGTCCGCGTCGGGCAGTGCGTTGACGATGGCGTTCACTACACAGGAGTACGCCCCATTCGTGCCGCCTTCACCCATACCCTTCATACCCCCAGGGGTGTACGGACTTGGGGTTTCGAGATGTTCGATCCGGATGTCGGGCATCGTCTCGCTGACCGGAACGTGGTAGTCGAGCATTGTCGACGACAGCGGGTTGCCGTCCTGGTCATAGACCATCTCTTCCATCAGCGCGGCACCAAGACCTTGTGCAATGGCTCCATGGATCTGACCTTCGACGATGGTTGGGTTGACTATGGTCCCGCAGTCGTTCACGACGACGTAGTCCTCGACCTCCACCTCGCCGGTGGCCGTGTCGACCGCAACGCGGCACGCATGGGTGGCGAATGAGAACGTGGCGCTGGCGGGGTTGTACGAGTGAGAGGCCTTGAGTCCGGGCTCGGCTCCTTCGGGCAGACCAAACCCTTGCCACGCCTGCTGCGCGACGTCGACGATCGGGACAGAAACGTTGGTGCCACGGACGCCGGCCTTGCCATCGACCAGCTCGATGTCGCCTGGTGCAGCTTCGAGGATCTCGGCTGCGAGCTGACGAATCTGTTCGGCGACGGCCTTGCTAGCCACCACGGCTGCACCACCTCCGACCGAGATCGACCGTGAAGCCGCCGTGCCGTAGGCGGAGTACGGGGCGGTGTCGGTGTCGCCCCAGACCAGTTCGATGTCGCTGATCGGGACACCGAGTTCGTCGGCGACGAGCTGTGCCATGGTGGTCTCGAGACCCTGCCCGTGCGGCGAAACTCCGGTCGCGATCGTGACGGAGCCGTCGAGATCCATCGAGACGTCGGCCGACTCGTAGCCCCCGATCAGGAGTCCGATCGCTCGATTGCCGTCGCTCGGGCCGATGCCAGCCATCTGTACGTAGCTGCAGTACCCGACGCCGCGGACGCGACCGTCGTTGGGGAACGACGGTTCGGTGATCATCTCTTCGGCCCGGCGCAAGGGAATCTGGTAGTCGCCGTTGTCGTACTCGAGGAACGTTCGAGTCGTGTACGGCTGTTCTTGCGAGGTGATCATATTTTGGGCGCGGAGTTCGACCGGATCTCGCCCAAGCGCTTTGGCCACGACTTCAACGGCCCGTTCGCGGACCATGGTTCCCTGGGTCTGGCCGAACCCTCGATAGGCCCCCGTCGACATTGTGGTTGTGGCAACGACCCGACCCGCGCAGGAGACCGCATCCCACTTGTAGGGTCCGGGCACTGCGCCGAACCCGGTGAACAGGGGACCGCCACCGAAGATCGCGAATCGGCCGCCAGTGTTTCTCACGGCATCGACCCGCAGGCCTCGAAGGGTGCCGTCGTTATCGAATGCCACGTCGATGTTGTGGATTTCGTCGCGCGCGTGCGTGGTGGTGAGGAACGACTCGTTGCGATCCTCGATCCACTTGATGGGGACCCCGAGGTTCATCGCCGCTACAGCGACCATTACTTCGTCCTCGTAGACATGGTCCTTCAGGCCAAAACCGCCGCCGACATCGGGTGCGATGACTCGGACGAGCCGTCGTGGCATCTCGAGTGCTTCACAAACCGAGTCGCGCACTGAATGCGCTGTCTGAGTGGAAGTGTAGATGGTCAGCGATCCACGAGGACCGGGAACTGCGACGATGCCCCGTGGCTCCATCGAAAGTCCGTGCACCCGCCCGATAGTGACCTTCGTCGAGAGGGTCTGCTGAGCTGCCGCAAAAACGGCGTCCGTGTGCTCTTTGGTATCGCCAGATGCAAACGTCGACAGAACGTTCGATCCTCGTTCCGGGTAGAGCAGGGGCGCGTCGGCAGCGAGCGCTGCTTCGATGCTCGCGACGGCGGGGAAGTCTTCGATATCGACAAAGATCGCCTCCACTGCATCTTCGGCGTCGTACCGAGATGCAGCGACAACAAGGCCGAGCGGTTGGCCGACATAACGCAACGTGTCGTCGACCACCGGGGTGTGGAACTGATCCTGGTCACCGAGGATCCACAATACGGGGAGCTCCCCGGTTGCTTTGGCTCGGATGTCATCAGGCCCGAAAGCGACGGCTCCTTCAGGGAGATCACTGGTATCGAACGATCGAATTCTGCCGTGGGCGATGGGGCTACGAACGATTGCGGCATGGAGCATCCCGGGTAGGTCGATGTCGTCGACGTACTCGCCGGTGCCATGGAGCGGGTCGGAATCGTTGACCCTTGGGATGCGCTGTCCGACGAGACGATCGGTCATGTGGATTCATCCAAGTCGGCCCAGGCAGCGTCGACCGCGGCTCGGATGTTCACATAGCCCGTACAACGGCAGATGTGGCCGCCGAGGACCTCGGTCTTGGCTATCTCGGCTGACACCCCCGCACGATGCGCGGCGACGAGCGACATCACGATGCCCGGCGTGCAAAATCCGCACTGAAGGCCATGTTCGGTGTGCATCGCGGTCTGGACGGGATGGTCGATTTCGCCGGCGGCGACGCCCTCGATGGTCTGGATCGTCGTGTCGGTCGCTTGGACGGCGAGCATCAGACACGAGCGTTGCGCTCGGTCATCGATGATGACGGTGCAGGCTCCGCACGCTCCCTGCTCGCACCCGACGTGAGTACCCGTGAGACCGAGTTCGTGCCGCAGTGCATCAGCGAGCAGTACGCGGGGTTCGACCTTCACAGCGCGCGCCTCCCCGTTCACCGTCAGCTCGATGTGTCGCTTCGAGCTCATAACGCCCCTCCGAGGGTTCGTTCGGTGAGTGTCATTGCGAGTTGGCGCCGATAGGCAGTCGAACCGTGCATGTCGCCGCGCGGATTGAGGTGCTGGCCCGCGATGCGTGCAGCAGCCGCAAAAACGTCCGAGCTCGGAGCCTTACCAACCAACGATGTTTCTGCCTCGGTGGCTCGGATGGGGGTCGGGCCCACACCGAACAGCGCGATCCGGGGGTCGACGATCAAACCGTCATCGGTACCGAAGCTGGAGATCGCGCCGACGATCGCGAAGTCGCCAGGACGTTTGGCGACCTCAGCAATGGCGATCGGGCCCGGCGCATACGGCAGCCAGATCGAGGTCACCAGTTCATCGGACATGCGTTCGGTCATCAGTGGACCGACGAAGAAGTCGCGAGCGGCCACGGTTCGAACACCGCGGTCTCTGCTCTGAAGGGTGACCTCGCCGGCAAGGGCGAGAAGAAGTGCTGGGAGCTCTGCAGCTGGATCGGCGTGGGCGATTGAACCACCGATGGTCGTGCGAGCGCGGATCTGGCTGTGGCCAATGAGCGCGAGAACTTCGATGAGGCCCGGCATCTGGTCGAGCGACGGATGTTCTTCGAGGTCGGCGACTCGGGCCATTGCTCCGACGCGGAGTCCATCGGTTTCGAAGTCGATGGTGCGCAGCTCTTGGAGATGTCGTGGATCGATGACGAGTTCTGGCCGAGCCAACCGCAGGTTCAGTAACGGAACCAGCGACTGACCTCCTGCAATGACGGCTGCATCATCACCGGCATCGGCGAGAAGTTGGAGAACGCCACCGAGATCTTGTGGATCGACGTAGTCAAATGGAGGTGGCTTCATTTGTTAGACGTTGTATGCGCTATCCGGGCATTGGGGGCACGGGGTCGCCAGGATCCGCGAGTCCCAGGTTCACCATGCGACGGTTGTACGCCACCCGACCGGCCTGTTCGAGTTCGAAGGTCCGTACGACACGGTGACGCACACGCGCCTGCTGGTCCTCATTCACGGCGTACTTGTCGATCAGGGTGTTGGCGATACGCATGTGGAAGTGCTCGTCGGGAATGATGCGGTCGAGAGTCTTGACGACGTCATCTGGTACCCGAGTTTTGATCTCGATGAACGCATTACACGCGCCCAGCTCACCGGCAAGATTGTGTGAGGCCACCCGTTCGATCGTGTCATCGCCCGACGGATACCAGGAGTCGATCCACTCTTCCCACTCTGGCTCTGGCTTCCAATTGTCGATCGACGTGACGCCTCGGCGTTCGAGCGCTCGCATGCAGTACTCATAGTGAAGGCCTTCGTCTTCTACCTGTTGAGCTAAGAGCACAAAAGCATCGCGCTCCGGCGTGTCGGCGAGCCACTTTCCGATGAATTGCGCAGCTCGCTTCTCGTAGTAGGCCTGAAAGGAGAGCCATTCAATGAGCTCTTGTTCGGTCATAGCCCGATTGAAAAATGAGCCCCCCTCGTCGGGGGGCAGCGCGGCTCGCATCGTTTCGAGTTCGGCGACGAGCGTGTCATAGAACGAGGTTGTGGCTTCCATGGTTCTTATGTTGTCACAGCAACCGGTGATCCGCCGTCTTGTAGCGCCGCTCGTCTGGCGAAGAGATCCTCCGCAGCCGCCTGAGCGTTGGTGGCAATTTCGTAGACGTCGACAGACTTGACCTCGCCGCCCTCCACCAGATGGCTGCCCTGCACCCAGACGTTGCTCACATCGTGAGAGCTCGCAGTGAATACGAGATGTGCGGTTGCGTTGAAATCGCTGCCATGCAGGACCGGAACAAAATGCAGGCTACTGAGGTCGACCATCACAATGTCGGCGTCTTTGCCGTCTTCGAGTGTTCCGGTCACGTCGTCGAGACCGAGTGCCTTCGCACCGGCTTTGGTGGCCATGTCGAGGATGTCCCAGGGGTCGCCCACCGTGGGGTCGAGCGTGCTGACCTTTTGTAGGAGCGAGGCGAACTTCATCTCCTCCAACATGTCGAGATTGTTGTTCTCCTTCTCGCCGTCGGTCCCGAGGGCAACGGTCATTCCTTGCTCGCGATAGAAGCCGATCCGAGCCGGGCCCGAAGAGAGTTTCATGTTGGAGCACGGGCAGTGCGTCATCGATGTGCCGGTCTGCACCATAAGCTGCACTTCCCGATCGTCGAGCCAGACGCCGTGGGCGATAACCGTCCTTTCGCCGAGGATTCCTCGGTTGTAGAACTCTTCGATCGGTCGGCGGCCGAACTGGCGAAGACACTCCTGGACTTCCCAGATCGACTCGGAGGAGTGGGTGTGAATTCCGGTGTCGAACTCTTCGGCGAGCGCCGCAGCGTCGCGGAACATTTGGTCCGAGCAGTAGAAGATGTGTTCGAGGCCGACCCAGGATCGCACGCGTCCGTCAGCTGCGGTCAGGTGGGTTTCGAGCAAACTGCGGTTGCTGGCAAGGCTCTCGAAATAGTCGTACTTGTCAGCGGTATAGGGCGCCAGTGTGGCTCGAATGCCGACCTCTTCGGCTGCGTCGGCCGACCCCTCCATGAACCGCCACATGTCGAGCACCGAGGTTGTTCCGCCACGGAGACCTTCGGTGTAGGCCATGTAGGAGGCTGCTTTCGCAATCTCGGGAGTGAGCGCGCGATGCATGGGATCGACGTGGTTCTCGAGCCACTCCCACAGCGCCATCGACTCTGCCGTGCCGCGCAGCAGACCTGAGTGCAGATGACAGTTGTGCATGCCGGGCATGACGACCTGATTCGTTGCATCGACTATCTCGACCATCTCGGCGGCGGGATGTGCGGCCACATCATCGACGGTTCCGACCGCAGCGATCTTGCCGTCGATGACCAGCACCGAGCCCGGGTCGAAGTGCACCCGATCGCCTTCGAGGGGCAAGACGATGCCGCCCTCAATGAGAAATGTTTTACCGGTCGTCATTGTTTCATTCCCTTGTTGGGGACACCCGGGGCACGAAGATTCCCGACATGGCCACGAAGCCTGGAAGGTGGCGCACGCGGTCGGTCCAACGTCGCAATGCTGGGTAATCGAGGCGAGAGATACCACCCTCTTCGGAGAGCACCACATCGGGGAAGATCGCGATATCGGCGATCGTTGGATGTTCACCCGAACACACCCAGTCGCGACCCTCTTGCTCGCGGAACCAAAGATGTTCGTCGAGTACCCGGAACAGTTTGTGCGCTCCGGCTCGGCATGCGTCGATGTCGAAGTCGTAACCAAGGTTGACGTAGAGGCGCGCGGCCGACGCGGTATTCGTGGTTCCCTCAGCGAACAACATCCACTGTGCAGTTTCGCCAATGAGCTCAGCGTCAGACGTTGGATACCACAGACCACTCGGATCGTATTTGGCTGCGAGGTACACGAGGATGGCGTGGGCATCACGCAACATGTAGCCATCGTCGTCGATCACCGGGATGTGGCCGAGTGGGTTGATCTTCTTGAATTCGTCGCCTTTGTGCTCCCACCCCGGGTAGAAGTCGATCGGGATCGACTCATACTCGACGCCGAGGATGCTCATCATCAGCCGCTGCTTGTAGCAGTTCACCGATAGGCCGTAGTCGTACAGCTTGATCATCTGGCCTTCCCTACAGATCCAAGACGAGTCGGTCGGTTTTTGCTCTCGATACACACGTCATGATCTGGTCTCCTGCGGCCCGTTCGGCTTCGGTGAGGCGGACGTCTTGATGGAGGGGTTCGCCTTCGATAACCGAGACGACACACGTGCCGCATGCGCCTTGCTCGCACGAGGATGGCATCGGCACATCATGTTCTCGAAGGACTTCGAGAATGGTCTTGCCCGAAGGCACCTGCAAAGTCATCGCCGACCTTGCGAGCGAAATCTCGAACGTGGACGAGTGGTCGATCTCCGTCGTGTTCTTGAAGTACTCAAAATGCACGGCCTCGTCGGGCCATCCGCTGTCGGTGGCGATCGATCGCGTCGCTTCGAGCATCGGCCCCGGACCACAGATGTAGACATGGCTGGCGTCGGCGTAGTCCGACAGCGTGGCCTGCAGCACCGCACCCGTTTCGTCGGGCTTGAGCCCTCGATGGTGCACTACCGAGCTGCCGAGCTCGGTGAGGATCTCGGGAAATGCTTGATGCTCGGGCGATCTGACGAACGTGTGGAGCTCGAACCGCAGTCCCATGAGCGCCAGAGTTTGCGCCATTGCGAGCATCGGGGTAATACCGATTCCACCCGCGATGAGGATCGTTCGCACGGCGTCGCGTCGAAGTGGGAAATTGTTGCGAGGCTCTGAGATTGCGAGAAGGTCGCCTTCGCTAACCGTTTCGTGGATGCATTGCGATCCGCCCCGCGAGTCGGGCTCGAGCTTGACCCCAATACGGTACGTCGATGTTTCCCCGGGTCCGTTCGTAATTGAGTACTGGCGTACGAGGCCATTCGGAAGATGGACATCGATGTGTGCCCCCGCTTGGAATGTTGGCAACGGATCCCCGATTGGCGCCAGCTCGACGGCGACGACACCATCGGCGGTCTCCCACTTTCGCTGGACCATCACCCGCAGTGGAGCGGTTCGACCCGATTGCAGGGCCGGAAGTCCGGACAGCCCTACCGGAACCTCTTCGATTTTGGCGACCAGCGGCTGCGGGATCGGCTGCTGAGCGGCGTCGACTTCGATGAGGTCGACAAGCTTCGTGAGTTCAGCGGCGTGGTGACGCAGCGTAGGCAACCGATCTGCTTCGGACGGTGCGTCGGCGAGCACCCCACGAATAACCGATCGGGCGGAGTCGACCGGCTGTACGAAGAAGACCGCAGTCTCACCCTGCGGCGAACTGAGCGTGACCGAATAGTCGCTCGAGTCGTCGAGGCGTACCCCGTCACGAAACTGGTAGTCACGGAGATGCTGAATAGCCAGCGAAACCGGAGCGTTGACGGGCATGTTCCTCAGACCGAACGCCTGACGGCCCTCGAGCGCGGCGACGGCCGGCAATTCACCGTCCGGATCTTCGCTCGACCAGATAAGCCCGAAACGCTCGAACGTCGGGAAGGTCCGATTGTTGATGGTTCGTGCCGGAGCATCTGCTGGATGCGCTGGAATATAGGTGCATCCAGCCGAGCGGTTCGCATATCGCCAGCCGTGGTATTGACACGTCAGCTCGCTGCCATCGTTCGTACCGATCGAGAGTCGCACGCCGCGGTGCAAGCACCGGTTCTCCCAGACGTTCACAAAGTTGTCGTCCGCTCGCCATATCGCGAGCTCGCGGCCGAGAAGCTGACCGTGAAACACGGTGCGATGCGGCAGGTCGTGTGACGTAGCCACCGGATGCCAGACATGGAACGGATCGTCAACCATTCTCAGGCCGCCGGAGTAACGCCGTAGGTGACGCCCAGATCGGTCAGCCATCGCCGATACGCGATAGCGACCTTGTCAGCCCGAATCGGGGTCTCTGCCCGTGGGTCGAGCGGGAGCAGCTTCGGGTTCTGATTCTCGAGTATTGGCTTGTCCTGGGCAAAGATGGTTTGTTGAAAGCGACGGATTTCGGCGTCGGTGTTCTGGTCATCGATCAGACTGAGAAACATGCTTCCCTGAATGAAGTCAGGGGCGACGGAGCGGCAGAAAAGTCCGATCACGTCCCTACGTTGCTCATCGACGGGGCAGGACTTGTAGAGCAGGACGCAGAACGGATGGGGTACACGATAGACGTAGTCGGTCATCATCCCCTCGGTCGATGTTGTGGCCGCCATCGGCTGGTAAAATACGCATTCGGTGGCCCAGATCTCGTTCGTTACCGGGTCGGTGTTGACCTGGTACTCGGCTACTTCGGTATGGGGTTCGATTCCGAGAACCGCTGTGTGCACAAACGGAAAGTGACCCATGTCGAGGAAGTTCTCGACCGCACGAGGAGCCGAGACATGCACGCCGATGGTTCCCGCGTGGATGTTGCGTCGGTCCGGTTCATGGAACTCAGGTATGTCGAAGAGCTTGGCGGGCGGTGATCCCAAACAGGTCCACAGGTAGAGAAATTCGACCACTACGGGAAGTGGGTTGGCGATCGTCGACGCATCGATTCGGCCACCGGCGGGTATGGCTGGATCGGACCGCCAGACAACGCAGGTGCCCTCTGGGCTCTTGACGAAACTGATCCGTTCGCCCAGGAGTGTCGCGTCGTGGACCACCCCCTCGCCGATGTCTTCAACAGCGGCAACCACGTTCCACTGATTGAGTATCGCGGGGTCCGTGCAGACGTCTTGTTGGCTCACGGTGCTTGGACCTCTTCTAGGTAGGCGACGATTTCCGCTAGCCAGGCTGCGCGCTGTCCCTCTGTCACGAACGCCGCATTGAAGCTGTTTCGTGCCAGGGTGACTAGCTCCTCGGTCGACAACTCGAGTGCGATGGCGGTCTTGAGATAGTTGTCAGCGATGTAGCCGCCAAAGTAGGCGGGGTCGTCGGAGTTCACGGTGGCGAGGATGCCCTGATCCATCAATCGTTTTAGGTTGTGATCCTCCAATCGGCTGACAACCGCGAGTTCCAGATTCGACAACGGACACACCGTGAGAGGCATCTGTGAATCGACGAGTCGCCGCACAAGCTCTGCATCCTCTTCGCATCGGACACCATGGTCGATGCGCTCGACGCGGAGTATGTCGAGTGCCTCGACGATGTACTCCGGCGGTCCCTCTTCGCCCGCGTGAGCTACGAGATGCAGCCCGGCGTCGCGGGCCAACGTAAAGGCCTGGGCGAATTCGCCCGGCGGATGGTCAACCTCTGAGCTGTCGAGCCCAACACCGATCAGTTGATCGAGGTAGCCGCGGGCGGCCTCGAAGGTTGCGACCGCCTCGCTGCCGGGGAGGTGCCGCAAGAAACACATGATCAGCCCGACGGAGATTCCGAGCTCAGATTCCGCGTCGGTGATGGCGCGACCGAAGCCGCTCATGAACACGTCGAAGCCGACGCCGCGTTCGGTGTGAGTCTGGGGGTCGAAGAAGATCTCTGCTCGTCTGACGCCGTCGTCGTGGGCCCTGCGCAGGTACGCCGCCATGAGGTCGTAGAAATCGCGTTCCGTCAGAAGGGCAGATGCGCCCTGGAAATAGATGTCGAGGAACGACTGAAGGTCGGTGAACGAATACGCAGAGCGGCATGCCTCAACATCGGCGAATGGGAGATCGATACCGTTGCGGGTGGCAAGCTCGAACAGCAGTTCCGGCTCCAAGCTCCCCTCGATGTGCAGATGGAGTTCGGCTTTGGGTAGCCCTCTGATGAAGCTCTCGAGATCAGTGCTGGCCATAGTGCACCGTAGCCTCCTCAGCTCACGTCGCTAAAGAGCGAGTCGATCTCGGCTGACCACTCGATTCGCCACTGTGCTTTGGTGCTGTCATCGATCCACGCCGCGTCTATGCCGTTCAGAGCAAACTGTTTTATCTCGGGCAATGTGAATCCCATGGTGTGATGCACGATTGAGAACTCGTCGGCCAGGTCGGAGTTAAACATCGCGGGGTCATCGCTGTTGATGTTGAGGTTCAGCCCCGCGTTGGCCATCTGGCGGATTGCGTGATCCGGCGCTGCAAGATCGCGGAATGCTGACGTATAGGTCGTCGTGGTTGGGCACACGGTGAACCCGATCTGGCTTTCGACGCACGCAGCAACGATCGAGGCGTCATCGACGATGTTGTAGCCATGATCGATTCGCTCGGAATCGAGTAGTTCGATGCTGCCACGTACGTTCGCCGCTGGTCCGACCTCTCCAGCGTGAGACGTTCTGTGCAGGCCATAGTTCGCAGCTAGTCGAAATGCCTCTACATAGTTCTCGGGGGGAAATCCGTCCTCGTTGAAGTCGAGGCCGACGCCGATCACCCGGTCGTCTCGAAGGTCTTGAACCATTTGGACGAATTCGACCGCTCGTGATCCGCCAAGTTCGCGGTTGATGGCAGGTACGAGATTGCTGAGGAGCCCAAAGTCCGCTTGGGCATCGGTCATGCCCTGAAGCACGCCCGCCAACATCGTCGGGTACGCAACGCCGATTTCGAGATGTGATTCCGGACTGAAGAACAACTCGACGTAGCGCGCCCCGCTGTTGCTGCAGCGCTGCAGACATTCATACGTGACACGCTGGAAGTCGGACTGGTCTCGCACGGCATGGGACACCGCCGTATACATCGTCAAGAAGTCGACGAGGCTGTCGTACTGGTAAAGCTCGGCCGGGTCGTCGTGGGCAGGAAGGTCGACGTGATGCTTCTTGGCGAGTTCGGCGAACGTGTTTACATCAACTGCGCCCTCGAGATGAACGTGCAGTTCGGTCTTGGGCATCTTGCGCAGCGCATCATCGACATTCATGCTTCTCAGCTTTCTGTTCGGATCGTTCCATAGCGTGTGCCTCGCTCGACGAGCCACTTGCGATAAGCAAGGCTGCCGGCATCTGCGGGCTGATGTTTCTCCATTTGGAGACTGACGGGAAGTAACTTCGGCCTCTGCGACTCGACGATCGGAACGTCTTGTTCGAAGATCGTGCGGTTGAACTCGCGCTGTGCGACGAGATCAGCATCGGCGTCGACGACCGTGACGACGCGCCAGACATTGCACGACGTCTCGTTGATCGGACTGGCGATCAACAGAATCGAAAAGCCTCCAAGTTCACCGCCATCGTGATCGCTCGGGACCTTTGTGAGCGTCGCTGCGTACGGGTGTGACACCGAGTAGTCGTAATGCACGGGCCCACCCGTGGTGGCGCGGGGTCCGGGGTTTGGTTGCCAGACAACACAATTCGTTAGATGTAGCTCATCGTCGATGATGTCGACCCCGTAGCGATCGATCGCCGTGTGAGGAATCTGGCCGAGGTAGTCAGCGTGAATGTAGGGAAAGTGGGCCTGATCGAGGAAGTTCTCGACGATGCGTGGGCCCGAAGAGTCGACTCGGGCTGCGTCGATGACCAAGCTGGCCCCGCCAGGTTCGGCGAACGAGGGGAACGAGGGGACGTTCTTGGGTTCGTTGCCGGCACAAACCCACCAGAATCCGTACTGCTCGAGAACCGCAACCGGTTGAAGAGCCGTTGCCAGCGAGGGGGTTCGGCCAGGGTGCGCTGGCTGGTTCACGCACTGGCCATCTCCGGCGAACTCCCAGCCGTGGTAGCCGCATTGCAATCTGGTGCCATCGAAGTTGCCGAGGCTGAGCTGAGCGCCGCGGTGTGGGCAGGTGTCGACCGTGACGAAGATTGCGCCGTCGGAGTCGCTGAGCAGGATGTACCGCTGGCCCAGCAACTCGAATGGGTGCATCGAGCCCGGTTGGACGCTCGCGCTCATCGCCACCGGGAACCACTCGTCGTGAATCGTGTCGGTTACGTTCATCGGCTCTCCGATGTGTTATCGGTCCTCGCGCGAATACGGGATCGCGAGTGCGGCGGGCGCTGCGGTGGATCTGACTCGTCTTCCGATCTTGGCCGCACCCGCAGGAATCAAGATTGCGATGAGGGTGACCAGGAACGGAAGCATGGAGAGGAAGAAGGCCAGATCAGATGGGCCAAAGGCCGGAAGATTCCATCCTCTGGCCTGAGCCGTGACGCCAAGCGAGATCATGCCGCCGTAGAGCAAAGCGCCGGCAACAACTCTGAAGGGTCGCCATCCAGCGAAGATGACGACGGCTAGTGCGACCCAACCGCGTCCTCGGGCGATGTCGGGCGACCACGTGGGTGTGAAGGACAGAACCATATAGGCGCCACCAGCTCCCGAGATCGCCGCTCCGAGCACGCTGTAACCGAGGCGAGACCAAGTCACGCTGACTCCAACCGCGTCGGCTGCGGCGGGGTTCTCTCCGACCGCACGCATGTTCATGCCGTGACGCGTTCGGAAGAGTATGAACCAGAGAATCGCAGGGATGATGAGGTAGGCGAGATACACAGGCGGCTCGTGGAAGAGGAACGCTTCGAAGAAATCGTTCTTTTCAAACGCTCCTCCGGGATTGACTTCGTCGAACGTCACCTTGATAGGGGTGCCGTTGCGGTTCGTACCCAATTGGTTGGACAAACCAATGCCGCCTAGAGCAAGGGCCAGACCCACCAACACTTGGTTCGCTTTGAAGACAACGACGCAGATTGCGAACAACAATCCGGCAATTCCGGCTGCGATCATGCCGATGAGCATGGCGAGCCAAGGGCTTTCAACACTCCAGGATCCAACAGAGATGACCGCATACACCGCGCCGATGCCGATGAGGCCCTCTTGGCCGAGGTTCAACACGCCGACTCGTTCATTGAGCAATACGCCAGTGGCGGCGAGCACAACGACGGTGCTGGCGGGGATTGCGCTGCCGATAAGGCTGAGGAATGCGTTGTCGATGAGTGCGTAGATCATGCGGCCACATCCTCGGCGGCGAGCATGTCTTGCTTGACAAGGCGGTACCGGGCTGCGATTTCGCCCAGTGCAACGCCGGTGAGGATGATGCCGTAGATGCCGAAGATGATGAAGACCGACAGGCCCTTTGTCTGTAGCACGAGCCCTGCGAAGAACATCGAGGCAATGAACAGGCCACCGACAAGTACGCCAGAGAACGCGGCGCCTGCCAATGCGGCGACGATGAATCCCGATAGGCCGAACTGGGCAGAGAAGCCGGAGCTGAGTGCCTGGGCGCCGGGTGCGCTCAGTTGCAACATTCCGCCGAGGCCAGCGATGCCACCGGTCGTCAACATGACCGACAGGATTCGGAAACGAACCCTTATCCCGGCGAAGCTGGCCGCCCGAGGATTACCACCAATGGTGTCGATCTCGTAGCCGATTGTCGTCGAGCGGAAGATCCACCAAAGCACGGCAGCGATGATGAACGGGAACAGCAAGGCAATGGTGAGATTGTCTGTCCCGGGAAGAGCAGCAAGCGTGTACGGGACTTGTTCGGTCGACTGAATCACGGCTGCTTCGGTGTCGCGCCAGAAACCAAGTGACGCCCATACAACCAGCTGCACGGCGACGAAGTTGAGAAGAAGTGTGGTGATGATCTCGTTGACGTCCCAATAGGCACGGGCTAACGCGGGGACGAGCATCCAGAGCGCACCCGCAAGAGTTGCTGAAATTGCCATGACGATGAGCACGAGCCAACCGGGACCGCCCATGTGAATGCCCACCCCGACCGCCGCGAACGCTCCCATGAGAAATTGTCCATCGGAGCCGATGTTCCAGACCTTCATGCGAAGCGACAGCGCGACAGCGAGTGCGGTCATCAAGATGGGGATCGCTCGGAGAGCGACGCCTTCAATGCCGCGCTGGCTGCCGAAGATAGCGTCGAGTGCCTGCCAGAAGATCAGGAAGGCGTTGCGGCCGGTCAGGAGCAAGAGGATGCCGGCGATGATCATGGCGATAATCGCCCCATAGACGCGCGTCGTTGCGGCGTGGCGTTCGTCCACCTCAAGCCGTCGTTCAACTCGATAGGTGCTCATGCGGTGACCGCCTCGTCCCCGTGTCCGCCCATCAGCAGGCCAATCCGCTCGCGATCAGCATCGCGTCGATCGAAGATATCCATGATCTGCCCTTCGTACATCACAGCGACTCGGTCGCTCATGAGAAGTACCTCGTCGAGGTCGTCCGAGATAAAGAGCACTGCGCACCCGCTATCTCGGCGCTCGAGGATCGAGGTCTGCACTTCTTGTGCTGCCAACACATCCAGACCGCGCGTCGGGTGTGCAGCGAGTAATACTCGCTTTGCCACCAGCGCTTCACGTCCGGCGACGAGTCGTTGTTGATTGCCGCCTGACATTTGTCCCGCTGTGGCGTGCACAGACCGGGTCTGCACGCGAGCGGACGCTACGAGCTTCTTGGCGAAGTCGATCACGCCCTGACGGTCGAGCGTGATGCCGGTTGATATCTCGTCGGTCCAGTAGTTGTGCAAGACAGCGTTGTCGCTCACCGGTGCGGATCCGACCATGCCGGTCGCGATGCGGTCCTCAGGGATATGGCCTACGCCGAGATCGATGATCGCACGAACCGAGCCGTTGGCAACCTGGTGGCCATCGACCGAGATCGTGCCGGACTCGACGCGGCGAACTGCAGCGATGACTTCGGCGAGCTCGGTTTGTCCGTTGCCCGAAACGCCCGCAATACCGACGATCTCGCCGGAGCGAACGGAAAGGTCAACGCTGTGCAATGCCTCGACGCCACGATCGTTCAGCGCAGTGACACCACCCAGCTCGAGAATTGTGTCGCCTTCGATCTCGCGATGCTCCACCTCGAGATTCGTTTCCTCGCCGGTCATCAGTCGAGAGAGTTCCTGCGCTGTGGCTCCCTCTGTAGCGCGGGTTACCTCGCGTACACCGTTTCGTAGCACGGTGATGCGGTCGGAAACCTCGAGAACTTCGTTCAGCTTGTGGGAGATGAAAACAATCGTGCGGCCACCGTCGACAAGTTGGCGCATCACGGCAAACAGTTCGCGTGCCTCGCGTGAGGTGAGCACAGCGGTTGGCTCATCGAGAATGAGTACTCGCGCTCCACGCGCGAGAACTCGAAGAATTTCGACTCGTTGTTGCTCTCCGACGGAGAGCTGCCAGATCTTCGCGGTCGGATCGACATGGAGGCCGATTTCGTCCATGAAGTTGGTGGTTCGCTCGATCAGTGACCGCTGGCTGATGACCTTGGGTGTTTCGGGCCATCCGAGGTGAATGTTTTCAGCGACCGTCATTGTTTCGACGAGTCGGAAGTGCTGGTGCACCATGCCGATGCCTCCGTCGATGGCCTGGCTCGGGTTCCGGAAGTCGTGGAGCTTTCCATCCACGAAGATCTGACCTCCGTCGGCTCGATAGATCCCGGCGAAGATATTCGAGAGAGTGGTCTTGCCGGCTCCATTCTCGCCGAGGAGGGCATGCACCTCGCCCCAGGCCACGTCGAAGTCGACTTCATCGAGCGCGCGTACACCTCCAAACGATTTGGAGATGCCGCGCGCTTCGACGGCTGCTTCGTTTGCTGGTTCTGTCACAGACGACACAGCCTTCTTCGTCCTTCCACTCGGCGCTGCGAGCGCCGATCGTTGTTGAAGTTAGCGGACCTTAGAGACCGCTAACTCCTTCGAGTGCAAAGCTGAGCTCGTAGGCGCCTAGTGCATCGATGGTGGCACCAGCTGCCAGTTGTTCGGTACCGGTGTTGTCGACCAATGGGCCTTCGTACACGTTCAGCGATCCGTCAGCGATGGCTGCCGCGGCTGTTGCCACAGCGTCCTTTACATCCTGGGGAACTTCGTCGCCCATTTCGCCGAGAGGCGTATCGAGGAGTACGACTTCGCTCGGTGCCGACCACGTTCCGTCGAGCACTGACTGACACTGTTCAGTGTAGAAAGGCCCGAACGCCGAGAGGTCGTAGTGGGCGGTGTACTTCGTAGGCGCAGCTTCGCGGAAGTCGAGGTTCCAGTAGCCCGTCCACACCCCAGCCTCTTCGGAGATCTGGAGGAACGTTGGCTCGTCCATGACTCCGAACAAGAACTCGACTCCGTTATCGAGCAGAGCGTTCGCAGCCTGAGCTGCGGCCTGGGGATCGAAGAATGTGCTGACCATGACGGCCTCGACTGTGGCATCGGGGTTCACACTTCGCGCACCGAGCAACAAACCATTGACGTCGTTGTACGCCGTGGCTGTCGGGAATGCTCCGATGTAACCAATGCGGCCGTTCGGAGTGAGCTTCGCTGCCGCGACGCCCATCAGGTACGCAGTACTTTCGTGTGCCAGGTAGAAGCCGAACTCGTTATCGGTAAAGACGTGACCGTTCGCTTCGACGAACTTCGTGTCTGGATTGGATTCAGCGACGCCGCTGAGGAGGCTGGCGTACTCGGTGTTGGCGAAGATGATGTCGTTGCCGTCGGCGGCGAGCTGTTCGAACAGCTGCGTCGTGCCAGCGTCAAAGCCAATGTTGGGCGTGAAGGCCGACTCCATCTTGTCGCCGAGAGCTGCCTGCGCTGCCAGGCGGCCACGCTCGTGCTCCTGGGTCCAGCCGTTGTCGTCGGGCGGGCCGATGTACACCCAATGAGCCTTGATGCTATCGAGCCCAGAAGAGGCGGCGGTCGTGACGGCTGTAGTTGCCGCTGGGGCCGCTACTTCGTCACTGCCGCACGCTGCGAGGAATGACCCCCCAAGCGTGAGCCCGCCGATTCCAAAACCACCCATCTTGAGCGCCTGCCTGCGCGAGACGCTTGCACTTGGTGGGAGAATAAGGCCGGTTTTCTTGTCTTTGTGCATTTTGTGGTTACCCCTCCTGGGATATCTCTTCGAGTTCTGGTTGTTACGTGGTCAATTGCGCGGCGAGCGTGTCAAATTCGCGAGCCCACTCGCGTCTCATTGTTCGTTTGTCGGGCTCATCGATCCACGCCCCGTCGATGCCATTGAGCATGCTTTGGCGAAAGTCTTCCACCTCGAAGCCCATATGTTCATGCGCCATGACCATGTCCTTGGTCGGATTGGTCTTGAACATCGGTGGATCATCGCAGTCGAGGCTGATCTTGAGTCCGAATTCCCGCATTTGGGCGATGGGATGGTTGTCGAAGTCGTCGTTGAAATACACCCACGCGGTAGAGATGGGTGTGCACGTGAAGACGATGCCTTCGTCCCGGCACCGCCGCATGATGGCTTCGTCCTCGATCACGTGGTAGCCGTGATCGACGCGCTCGCAGCCAAGGAGATCGAGGCAGGTTTCGATGTTTCGGGGAGACGCATCCTCGGCTTGATGGGCGGTGAGACGGAAACCGGCGCGATCGGCCATTTGGTACGCTTTCCAGAATTGTTCTGGGGGGAAGTTCGCTTCGGCATAATCCATGCCGATGCCGATCACTTCATCGCGTGGATTGGCCAGCAGCGTGTCGACCATCTCGACTGCCAGCTCGGGAGATTCCATTCGATTCACGGCTGCGATCAGCCGACAATCGATTCCGTGATCGGTCTTGGCGGCGTTGATGCCGTCGATCAGTCCGTCGACGCAGGTCGCGTAAGAGACGCCGGCGGCCATGTGTGTTGTTGGATTGAATGACATTTCCCGGTGCCGGACGTTGTGCTCGGCGGCTTCGGTCAACGTCTCGTAGGCAATGCGAGCAAAGTCGTCGCGGTCGATGACCCCGAGCGCAGTGTTGTCGTACATATGCAGGAACTTGTAGATGTCGGGGTAGTCGTACAGGTCCTCTGGCTCGTCAAAGTCGGGCAACGCCACGCCGTGCTTTTGGCACAGTTCGACAGCGGTCTGAGCCTGCACCGACCCCATAAGGTGAAGGTGAAGACTTACCTTCGGTATCGCTTTAAGAAAAGCCTGCATGTCCACGCGTCATTGCCCCCAACGATGTGCCAGCACTCTGATTCTGCTTCGGCGAACTTAGCAGGGTGGCTCGACGTGTTGCCAAGACCTAAACGATGAGCCTCGGCGTCAGATGAGAACGGGCGGGGTAGCGCTCTCTTGACCCTGTTGTTAGGGTTCGCGGGCTTTGGTCGGTGTGGGCGGCATTGCGTGCCTGTCTCGACTTAGCTATCTGCGGAGACTTTCTCCGCGTTGAGTTCGGCTCTCCCGGGAGCCGTGTCCCTAGGAGGGGAACGTGAAATCAAACAAGTCACCAAAGACGCTTCTGCGTCTTCTTGCAGTTCTTATGGCCGTCGTCATGGTCGCCGCGGCATGCGGCAGTGACGACGATGCAGCGGACTTCAGCGCAGCATTCCTCTACATCAGCCCGGTTGGCGAAGCAGGTTGGACCTGGGCGCACGACCAGGGTCGTCAGTTCGCCGAGACCGAGACCGGCATCACGACCGTATTCGTTGAGAACATCGACGATACATCCGCTGCCGATACCGAAGCTGCGATCCGCCAGCTCATCGACGATGGGCACGATGTAATCGTCGGCACGTCGTTCGGCTACATGGACACGATGGAGGCCATGGCCACCGAGTTCCCCGATGTCGTGTTCGAACACATCGGCGGCTTCAAGCAGAACGACACAAACTTCGGCAACACCTTCGGTCAGATCATTATGCCTCGCTACCTCACGGGCATGATCGCTGGAGCGACCACCGAAACAAACACCCTTGGCTACGTTGCAGCGTTCCCTATCCCCGAGGTCGTTCGCGGCATCAACGCGTTCACCCTCGGCGCTCAAGCCATGAACCCCGACGTTGAAGTCGTGGTCAACTGGACCAGCACCTGGTTCGACCCGGCCATCGAGGGCGACGCGGCAAGCGCTCTGCTCGAAGGTGGAGCCGACGTCATCGCAATGCACCAGGACACCACCGCAGCCGGTACGGCCGCCGAGGCTGCTGGTGCCCGCTGGGTCTCATACAACTCCGATATGAGTTCGTTTGCTCCAGATGCCTACCTGGCATCTGCGGTCTGGAACTGGGGCCCTCGTTATGCAGAGGTCATGCAGGCAGCACTGGACGGCACCTATGTGCCGACTGGGTATTGGGGCAGCTATGCCGACGGCATTGTTGACATCGGCTCGATCGCTGACGATGTTCCTGCCGACGTGGTCGACCAGGTCAACGCAGTTCGTGACGGGATGATCGCTGGCACATTCAACCCATTCGAGGGTCCAATCGCAGACCAGGCTGGCAACACAATTGTCGGCGCGGGCGAAGCGGTTGACATCGGGAAGCTCCTCGGCGAAACCTTCTTCGTCGAAGGTGTCATTGGAGACCTCGGATAACACGGAAAGTAATGGTCGTGGATCAGACACCGCTTGCGGTCGAGCTCACAGGAATCTGGAAACGGTTCCCCGGCGTCATTGCGAACGCCGGAACTGAGCTGGCCGTGAATCGGGGCAGCATCCACGCAGTTCTTGGCGAGAACGGCGCCGGTAAGTCCACGTTGATGAACGTGCTTGCCGGCGTCTATCGCCCCGAAGAAGGCGAAGTTCGCATCTTCGGAGAACGAAAAGTGTTCGCAGGCCCGTCGGACGCCCTCGCAGCTGGCATTGGCATGGTCCATCAAGAGTTCCGCCTCGTTCCAACATTCACCGTCGCCGAAAATGTTGTGCTCGGGTCCGCCGACAGGGTCATCAACATGGCCGAGGTCGAACTCGAGGTGAAGAAACTTGCTGAGCGGTTCTCGCTCGATGTCGACCCGCAGCGTCCGATCTGGCAGCTGTCGATGGGCGAGCGTCAGCGGGTCGAGATCCTGAAAGCGCTTTGGCGAGACGCCGAGATTTTGATCCTCGATGAGCCGACCGCAGTCCTGACGCCAGCTGAGGCCGATGAGCTGGGTGCCGTGATCCGACGGATGGCACTCGATGGTCGATCGATCATCTTCATCAGCCACAAGCTTCACGAGGTGAAACAATTCTGCGACGAGGCGACCGTGCTCCGTGGCGGCAAGACCGTGGCTGCGTCGGTAGCTGTGGCTGACCTCGAACCACGCCAGCTCGCCGAGCTCATGGTCGGCTCGGAAACCGAGGCCGCCGAACGGCCTGCGCCGAGCGACGCTGGTGAGGAGCTGTTGGCAGTTCATGGCATTGACGCGCTCGGCAGTCGCGGGCTCCCAGCCTTGAACGATGTGTCGCTATCGGTACACGCAGGCGAGATCGTCGGCATCGCCGGCGTGGCCGGCAATGGCCAACGCGAACTATCCGATGTGATCGCCGGCCTTCGCCCTTCCACGTCGGGAACCGTGACGTTGCTTGGCGAGGACGTCTCGAGGTCCACGCCACTTCAGCGCTTTCGTGCCGGACTTTCCTATGTTCCCGAGGATCGACTTGGCGTTGGCCTCGCCCCGCAGCTCACCGTCACGGACAACGCGATACTTCGCAGCTATCGCGACCACCGCAATGGCCCGCTGATCGCATTTGATCGGGCGAAGGCCTTCTGTGCCGACATCGTCGAGCGTTTCAACGTCAAGACCGGCTCGCTCGAGCAGAAGCTTGCGGGTCTGTCGGGCGGCAATCTCCAACGTTTGCTCGTTGGCCGAGAACTCACCGCTGGCCCCCGCGTGATGCTTGCTTCGCAACCGACACGCGGACTTGACGTACAAGGGGTCAAAGCGATCCAGGAACTGCTCATCGATGCCCGAAACAACGGTGTCGGTGTGCTCATGATCTCTGAGGATCTTGACGAGCTGCTCGCAATCTCAGATCGCATCGTCGTAATGCACGAGGGACGAATTGCCGCGGAGTTCGATGGCGCCTCAGCGGATCGTGCTGCGATAGGCGTCGCGATGGCTGGCGAGGTGGACGCATGAGTCGGCCGGTACTCGTACGAAGAGAAACCCCTGCTCGCGGCGGCCAGCCCTTGGCGTTCGCTGCTGGACTAGTCGTTGCTCTCGTTCTTGGCGCGCTGTTGTTGTGGAGTTCTGGCGACAGCCCACTCGATGTGTACGAGCGCATGTTCACGTCGGCATTCGACGGAACCCAAGCGTGGTCGCGAACGCTCAACCGCGCCGTCCCGCTGGGCCTCGCCGGATTAGCGGTGGCGATCGCCGGCACGATGGGGCTCTGGAATATTGGCGCCGAGGGCCAGATCCTGTTCGGAGCCACCGCCGCCGCGGGTGTCGCGCAGATCGGCGATGGCTGGTCCGGACCTGTGCTTATAACGGCAATGATTCTTGGCGCCGCCATCGCCGGTGGAATCTGGGCGCTAGGGCCAGCGGCGGCCAAGGCGTACATCGGGGTCAACGAGATCATCACCACGTTGATGCTCAACGAAATCGCGATCCGGCTGATTCGCTACCTCATCAACGGCCCATGGAAGGATCCAGAGGGTTTCGGCTTTGTGCAGGCCCCGGAGATACCCGACCAGGCCACGCTTCCCAATCTGTTTGCGCAATCGAATATCGACGTACTCGTCGCCATAGTCGTACTGATCATCTTCGGCCTTGCCTTGTCGCGCAGCTCATGGGGATATGAGCTGCGCATTGCTGGTTCGTCTGGCACGACAGCCATCTACGCCGGTATTTCTCTGAAGCGGAAGGTGTTGACCGTTCTGGTGCTCTCTGGTGCCGTTGCCGGCCTCGTGGGCGGGCTTGAGCTCGGTGGCACCACTCGCCTCACCGAAGGCATCTCGAATGGGTACGGGTTCGCGGGCATCATCGTCGCGGCACTTGCACTGATGCGGCCAAGCGCTATCGCCCCGGTCGCGGTGCTCTTTGGCGCTGTACAAGTGGGCGGCCAGTCGATCAAAGCAATCGGTGTATCCGACTCGGTTTCTACGGTGCTCCAGGCGTTGATCCTGTTTGGCGTGATCGCGGCCGGCGTGCTCATCACGTATCGCATCGAGATGGCAGAAGGAAAGGCGAGGTCCCAAGCATGATCCTCGCAATCACTTTTCCCGAAGCTGCAGTTGTTGGACTGCTCTTCGCCGCGATCCAATTCGGCGCCATGATCTACCTCGCCAGCCTCGGCGAACTCGTTGCCGAGCGGTCCGGTGTTTTGAACCTTGGTGTCGAAGGGATGATGGCCATCGGTGCCGTTGTCGGCTTCATCGCAGGCATAGAGAGTGGAAGCCCTTGGGTTGGCTTGCTCGCAGCGGCAGTTGCCGGAGCGGCGTTGGCGATGGTGCACGGCATCTTCGCTGTCGTGCTCGGCGCGAACCAGGTGGTGAGCGGGCTCGCCCTGACGATTTTGGGCGTCGGTCTCGCGAATTTTGTGGGCCTTGACTACGAAGGTCTTCAACCCGAGGTCCAGTTCGTCGACGTCGACTGGGGTCCGCTGAGCGACATCAAGTGGGTCGGGCGGATCTTCTTCCAGCAGTCACCCCTTGCCTACACGGCGGTGATCCTCGGTATCGCGACGTGGTTCATGCTGAACAGAACCAGACTCGGCCTCGCGCTGCGTGCCGCTGGCGAATCCGCTGCAACGGCCGACACCGCTGGCCATTCGGTTGTCGGTCTACGGCTCTTCGCTGTCGCGATCGGTGGTGCCTTCGCCGGGCTTGGCGGAGCGTACTTGTCGCTCTCGATCAGCCCTGGCTGGACAGTGGGTGTTGTCGCAGGTCGCGGCTGGATAGCGGTTGCGTTGGTGATCTTCGGGGCCTGGAAGACCACCCGCCTCGGCGTCGGTGCATTCCTTTTCGGACTCGCGCTCGCCCTCCCGGCACGAACCGAGAGCTTCGACCTCCCCTGGGACTCCATCCTTTGGTCGATGCTCCCCTATGTATTGACAATCGCGGTGATGATCGCAAGTGCGATCGTGGCGCGCAATCGACCGCCGGCTTCGCCCGCCGCTCTCGGCATCCCATTCCGCCGCGAGGAACGCTGACCCGGAGGCACCCGTGCCTCCAATAGTGCGCTGGTTATGAGCGGCTGAGAAGTTCTTCGACGAGCGCGAGGACCTCGTCGGCATCGACCTGCGTGCACACGTCGATAGGTGGTCGTCCGCGCCAGGCGGGTGGGGCTGCATCATCGGTGTTTCCGAGGTTGGGCCAGGTCTTGCCGCGGCTGAAGCTTTCTGTCTCGACACGGACCGACCACGACTGGGTGGTGAAGGCGTTGGGTGTGAGGAGGTAAGCCACGGTTGTCGGATCGTGGACATAGATTCCGTCGATGCCGAAGGTGCTCTCGTAGAAGTTCCGGTACAACGGCAGCGCCCCGCGGAGCAGTCGGGCGCCCGGTGTGTCGACCGCGGTGATGCGATCGATCGCGTCACCGGTGAGGTTGAGCGTATGGGTGACATCCAAACCGACCATCGTCACGGGCCAACCTGCGCCGAAGACCAGGTCGGCGGCTTCGGGATCGTTGTTGATGTTCGCTTCAGCTACGGGGGTCGCGTTGCCAGGGACGAGCGCGTTGCCTCCCATGACCACGACCTGGTCTACGAGGTCGACCAGGTCGGGGTGTCGTTGGATCGCAACAGCAAGGTTGGTGAGCGGACCCAATGCCAGGATGGTCACCTCGCCGGGGTGACTCGCCGCCGTTGTGTAGATGAGGTCAGCAGCGTCGTCGTCGATCGGGATCCCGGCTGGGAGAGCCAGGGGAGTGTCGCCGAGGCCGTTGGCTCCATGCACCTGCGGTACCGGCCCGAGATAGTTCGAAGCGATTGGCTTCGCAGCGCCTTTGGCCACTGGGAGTTCTGCCCGAGAAGCCGTTTCGACGAGCGTGAGAGCATTCTTGGTCGTGGTGTCGGTTGAGGCATTCCCAAAGACGGTGGTCAGTCCCAGGATCTCGAGCTCGGGTGAAGCCATCGCCATCAGAATGGCCATTGCGTCATCGATACCTGGATCGGTGTCGATGATCAGCTTCATGTTTTCACCGGGTATGGAAGGTGCATGGGGTTCACGCGGCCGAGGTTAGCTCCGAGGCGAAACATGTGGTGGCTTCGGTGATCATGACCGGTCCTGGTCAGGCTGACGCACGATGATGGCCGTCTTCCCGGTGGCGCGGCCGGCTTCCAACTTCCGCATCGCCTCGGCGAGTTCTTCCAGTTCGAATCGTTGTCCGATCACCGGCACGAGCTGGCCTGAGGTCATGAAGGTGGCCAGCCGCTCCATCAACTTGTAGCTCTCGGAGCCAATGAAGGTGGTGAGGCGTTGGCTGACGAATGGTGAGAGCGCCATCGCGAGTACCTGACGGCCGATGCCGCCGGTGATCCGATTGCCGTCCTCGCCACCGACGATCACCAAGGTGCCCTTTTTCGTCAAGACGCTGCGAAGACGGCGAACGCTCGTCCGCCCTCCGATATCGAGCACCAAGTCGTAGCGCTCGCTGCCGTCCGCGAAGTCGGTCTGGGTGTAGTCGATCACGTGGTCAGGGCCGAGGGATCTGACGAGATCGAGCTTGGCCGTGCTGGCTACTCCGGTGACCTCGGCCCCGAGCGCCTTCGCCAGCTGAACGGCGTAGGTCCCGACACCACCCGAGGCCCCGATCACCAACACTCGCTGGCCAGGCTTCACGTCGCCGACGTCGGTCAATGCCTGCAGAGCGGTGCCTCCTGAAACCGCAGCAACCGCCGCCTGTTCAAAATTGAGATTGGCTGGCTTCAACGCCAGTTTGTCCTCGGTGGCAGCTGCGTATTGGGCGAACGAGCCGTTCGAGATACCGAAGACCTCGTCGCCGAGAGAGAAGCGGGTGACAGCCGTCCCGACCTCGACTACTACTCCGGCGACGTCCAAGCCGGGGACTCGGCTCTTGGGTTTGGTGAAGCCGTAGCCTGCCAGGCGGATCAGGTAGGGCAGCCCGTTCATAAGGTGTTCGGTGCCGCGATCGACCCCTGCAGCATGAACTTCGATCAAAACCTCGTGGTCCGAAATGGTCGGTCGTTCGATCGTTTCTAGTTTGAGAACGTCGGCGGATCCGAATCGGTCTTGAACTATTGCTTGCATGGGCGATCCTCGTTCTGTGGAACGGTTCCGGAGCGAAACCAATCAGGTTGTCGTACTATGTACGAACCGATGTTGAAACCATACCCGTACAACGTACGATATCAACACGAGATCCATGGAAGTGGCACATGACACCACCAGTAAACAACGAGCCGGCCCGAGTGCCCCTGACTCGAGAACGGGTGCTCGAGGGCGCGATCGCTCTCGCTGACGACGTCGGGATGGA
>JBLIMK010000028.1:0-35374 GCA_047638715.1 Verrucomicrobiales bacterium | reverse complement strand
ATCGCGACTGGAGTGTCGATCCATTCGGTGGGGCGTTCTACACGTGGAACGTCGTTGCGAACGGCGCGGAAGTAGAGAGCAAGATGCTTCAGATCGACGACGACGTGCCGTTACATATCGTCGGTTCTGCGTACTCAACCGACCAAGGTTGGGCCGAGGGAGCGCTGGCCACCGCAGAGCGGCTGGTGACCGAAAAGCTCTCGATCGCACCGCCGTCGTGGCTTAGGTAGCAACTATCCGTAGCAGTGGGCCCGGACGAAAGTCTGGAGACGGACCAACTCGCATTGCCTCGTATACCGAAGGCGGCACAGAGATATCGGCGAGAAAAAGCTCTCCGACCGCAGAATGATCGCGCAGGCCCTGCTTCGGTAGTGCGAGGGTCATCGTCGCATCTGCGTTGATGTGCGGGTCGGCGGCGAGGCCTGTCGATGTATCGAGTCCGCTCGGCGTGTCGAGAGACAAGATCGGTGCGTCGGTCGCTGTCATCTGCCGAATGACTTCGGCCGCTCGTCCTCGGGGAGCGCCGTGGAGTGAGTACCCGATCACCGCGTCGAGAATGAGGTCGGTCGAGGCTGACACGGCGTCTGCGACCGGCAGCTTCATCCGGTCGATGATGCTGAGCTGGTGTGCTGGTACCGGGGTAAATCGGTCCCGGTCCGCGGTCAGCACGATATGCACGTCGACACCGGCCACCGCCAGGTGTCGCGCTGCGACCAAGCCGCCTCCGCCATTCCCGCCTGGCCCGGCACAGACCGTCACATTGGTCGGTTCGTATCGGTCGATCGCTAGACGAGCGAGGTTACGGCCAGCGTTCTCCATCATCTGCATGAGCTCGATGCCGAGCTCTTCGATCATGATCCGATCGACCTCGACCATCTGTTCCGTCGTCAGCCACCCGATCGAGTCGGCCCCGACCGACGGAAATGATGCGTCGCCCATCCGCCGACTCTATTAGGGCTCTCGACCCTACCCTTCGACAGCACCGATGGCCGTATCGTCAAAGCAGTGCTCAAGATAGACGAGGTAGGGTTCGAACTCTATAGGATTTGCGTTTTCTGGGTACCGTTCGACGTATCTGAATCCGAATTTTTCGTACATCGACAGCATCGGGCGGTTTCCCTTTGCTGTATCCGCGTAGACGGCGCGGCATCCCATCTTTCTTGCCTCTTCAATGCGCATTTCGAACAAGCGCTGCCCTAATCCTCGGCCCCTAGCTTCTGGACGTACAAACATTCGTTTCATCTCAACCGCGTCAGGCCGAATTCGCCGCAGTGCTCCGCATCCAAGAAGGCGACCACCTTCGCCGTGTGCCAAAACAAGTCGCCCGTCCGGTGGCAGCATCTCGTCTAGATGGCTGAGGGATGAACTCACGAGGTCTTCCGGCGGAAGTTTTGGGAATCCCGCAGCCTCGGCAATTTGTAATACATCCGAGTAATAGTCGAGCAACAATTCTTCAAAATCAGAAAGGTTCGCCACCGCAGATACGAAGGAAATCTCGACCGTCATCGCGCTGCTCTCCCGTTCCAAAGTTGTTCGGCCACGGTAGTCGGGTCTCAAAGCATTCAACAAAATGCCTGTGTTTTGAGGATTTCTAAGGAGATCACCAATTCCGCCAAGACGGATGTCGGTTGCTGGCGCACCCAGACCGCACCGCCAGCGCTTTGCAGGAATTGTTGAGCGTACCGAGATCGCGATCCCCCAAATACCGGATTCTCGCGTTCAGACGACTGAAATCAACGATCAACAACAAAGGGGCCTGACCCCTAAACGCGATTAGGGGTCAGGCCCCTAATGGGTGAACTTGGAGATTCTGGCCCAGACTGGGGTGGTGGAAACTCTCGACGCATTGCGACAAGAACTCCGGGACCTCGAACGCGTCGTCGTCGCGTTCAGTGGCGGGGTCGATTCGGCTTTGCTCGCCTACGTCGCGAACGAGACCTTGGGTTCCCAAAACGCCGTTGCAGTCACGGCCGTCTCGCCATCCTTGGCGGGGATCGAGCGAAACGACTGCGCCGACCTCGCACAACAATGGGGTCTCGATTGGCGCGAGGTCAACACGTCAGAAATGGAGAACGCTGCATATCGAGTCAACGATGGCGACCGGTGCTTCTACTGCAAAGACGCCCTCATGGATGCCGTGCAACCAATCGCTGATGAGCTCGGCGCCACGGTTGTGCTCGGCGTGAATCTCGATGACTTAGGCGACCATCGACCCGGTCAGCGTGCTGCTGCCGATCGGGGAGCGATGTTCCCAATGGTCGATGCTGGCTTGGACAAAGAGGCCGTACGTGCGGCGAGTCGTGGGCTTGGCTTGGCCACGGCGGAGAAGCCAGCAGCAGCGTGTCTGGCATCGCGCATCCCATACGGAACGCCCGTGACCATCGAACGCCTCACCAGTATCGAAGGCGCTGAGCTGGCGCTCAAGCAGATTGGATTCCCGGAGATTCGTGTCCGGCACTACGAGGACATCGCCCGAATCGAGGTGCCCGTCGAAGCGTTGCACCGAGTTATCGATCGGCGCGACACGATCATCGCCGCGGTGAAACAGGCTGGGTATCGCTACGTCACGCTCGACCTCGAAGGTCTTCGCTCAGGAAACCTCAATCAGGCGCTCGCCGACTGACCTGACCCTGAACGCCGCGTTCAGGGTCGTTCAGGTTCGCAACAGCTCGCTCCTTCAGGGTGTGCTCATCAAGAGATGGCACAACCAAGGGAGCAGCCATGAATACCCCTCACAATTCCAACCAGTTCACCTCGCACCGCAGGCGGTTGATCGGAGCGGCTGCCACCGCAGCGGTTCTCGGAGCGTCTTTATTCATTGGGACCGGAAGTGCTGGCGCGATCGTTGCCGGCGATCGAGCAGCACCAGGTGATGCCCCTTGGCAGGTCTCCCTGCAAGACGGCGGACACTTCTGCGGTGGCTCGATCGTCGATGCAAACACGATCGTTACCGCTGCACATTGCATCGAAGGCATGAGCGCGAACGAGATCATCGTTCGAGCAGGCGTCTTGCAGGCGGATGATTCGAGTGGACAGGACCGCCGGGTGGCGAGCATGGTGTCTCATCCGAACTATGTCGAAAGTGGTCAGGGAGATATCGCCGTCCTGACGTTGGCCAAGCCATTGGACCTCGGCGGCGCTGTCCAAGCGATCGCCGCAGCAACGGCTGACGACATTGCGAATGCCACCACCGCGACCGTCACTGGTTGGGGCGCGACGAGCGAGAACAGTGAGGCGGATCAGAACGATCTGTTGCGTGCGACGGTTCCGATAGTCGATGACGATACCTGCGAGCGTTCGATAGGTGCCGACGGTGCCACGGAGGTCTGTGCGGGCGGGTCGGGTAGCGACTCGTGCTACGGCGACAGCGGTGGCCCACTTGTGGTCGACACGAGCAGCGGGCCTCGTCTGGCAGGTGTCGTGAGCTGGGGCGAAGAATGTGGGGGGTCGACACCGGGCGCTTACACCGAGTTACCTGCCTTTGCCGAATTCATCGGGAACCCAACTGCGGCTGAGCAAACGAGTCCGAGCGTGGACGTTGACCCAGACATCGCCGTCGAGGACGATGACCTCGACCAGAATTTCGACCTCGATTGGGACGATCTCGACGCTGGACTCGATTGGGACGATGCCGATTGGGACGATGCGTTCGAAGGCGACTTCTGCTCAACAGAAGGCGCGTAGACGTAAACGGTCACGCCCTCCACACCCAGACGGTCGAACGTGGTCAATCCGCCCCCAGCCATTGCTGGGGGCGGCGATCGTTTTGACGAAATTCCAGCCGAATCACCTCGCAAGATTGTGGGCCCAACGACTCACAACCCCGATGTGGCGTCCAAATTATTAGGAAAGGTGCCCATGAGGGATGTCGTGCGTCACGTAGATCGAATGACCAGCAGGGACCGCAAGCATGTGCAAGATTTGAAAGCTCCGTGTGGACGTCGTCGCAATCGTCGCGATGATTGCGGGCACAGCCGGATTCGTCGGAGGCGGGCTAGCTCTCGACGCGTCCGGAACTGTCGCTGGTTCGGACACGACCGACGGTGTCGGCCAATACACGATCGCTCTTCGTCGCCAACTGGGAGGACGGGCGTGTCTATCGCTTGGCGATGGACGGGACGATCCTCGATGCACGTGACGCCGATCGAACCGAAGACCAAACAGCAAACGATGGCTCTCGGCTGTTCTTTGGGTCGCTGCTAGGCCTCGAGCGCTGCTGTCGTGGGGTCTTGGAGTCGGGCTACTCGGATGGGCGCTGCTCCTCTTTGGTCGCAAGCCCGAAGAGGACGACTTCTTGGTGATCCAGCGCGAAACCTCGGATCCCCTAACGAACAGTTGTTCTACGAACGCCTGTTCGTGTATGGTGTTCGATCTCGGGCGGAGTATCCCGATTCACCCTCCGAACACTGAGGTCATTGCATGAACACCGATTCCCATCTCGCCGCAACCAGCGCTGCACATCGTCGCCGGCGCCATCTCTCGGTATATCACCGAGCCTTGCGCTCGGCCGACACTCCTGAAGCTCGCGCGGCCGTCGCTGCTCGTTATCGCCAGTTGTTCACTCAAACTGTCATAGCTGCTTCGTAGTCTCTCGACATGGCGAAGTCGAAGACCGTATTCATCTGCAGACAGTGCAGCCACGTGGCGCACAAATGGATTGGCCAGTGTCCCGATTGTGAGGAATGGAACAGCCATGACGAAGAACGCTCCGACCGCGTTTCCGCGTCGCACGTGCTGGTCGGTGAGGCCCCACGTCTCATCGCGGAGGTCACATTCGACGGTTATAGCGCGGCGCCCACCGGTATTGCAGAGCTCGATCGTGTCCTCGGCGGAGGCTTCGTTGCCGGCTCGGTGACGCTCGTCGGCGGCGAACCTGGGATTGGAAAGTCGACGCTTCTCCTCCAGGCGGTCGCGGCGCTCGCCGCATCGGGCAAGACCTGTCTTTACGTCGCGGCCGAAGAGTCGAGCGAGCAAGTCCGTCTGCGAGCGGAGCGCTTAGACGCCGTCGTCGACAACCTCTGGCTCGTCTCGGAGACCTCGTTACCCGCCGTTCTCGCACACTGCGATCAACTGAAGCCCGACTATGTCGTTATCGATTCGATACAAACGCTGCTCGATCCCAACCTCAGCTCGGCTCCGGGTTCTGTCGGGCAGGTCCGGCACTGTGCGCACCGCTTGGTCAACGAGGCCAAACGCCGCTGTATGTCCACGATTCTTGTGGGGCATGTGACCAAAGAAGGTGGCCTGGCTGGCCCGCGCGCTCTCGAACACGTCGTGGACACGGTGCTCGCCTTCGAGGGTGACCGCCACCATGCGCTACGCCTGCTTCGAGCTGTCAAACACCGCTTCGGTGCGACCGACGAGCTCGGGGTCTTCGAGATGGCTGGCTCCGGTTTGGAATCGGTGAGCGATCCGAGCAGGCTTTTCCTGGCCGACCGGGCCAAAGGTGTTGCAGGATCGATCGTCGTGCCGGTACTCGACGGTCACCGTCCTCTCCTCGTCGAGGTCCAAGCCCTGGTGGCGCAATCGAATTTGGCGTCGCCACGTCGCTCTGCTCAAGGTGTCGACAGCGGGCGACTCTCGCTGATCATCGCGGTTCTCGAGCGACGTTCGCAGATCGGTTTCGCAAAGACCGACGTGTTCACGTCCGCGATCGGTGGCGTGAAGATCACCGAGCCAGCGGCCGATCTTGGGATGGCGCTCGCACTGGCATCGTCGGTCACTGGTCATCCCCTCGAATCGGGGTTGGTTGCGTGCGGCGAAATAGGCCTCGCTGGAGAATTGCGTCAATCCGCTCAGACCGAGCGACGCCTCATCGAAGCCGCGCGCGTTGGATTCACGAAAGCGGTCATCCCGGCGGGGGCACCTCCAACCCCAGACGGCATCCTCGGGCTACGAGCCGAGACGATTAGCGAAGCCCTACACCTGACGGGCATGACCGGACAGCACAGTGGCTTCAACCAATCACCCCCACGACGGGGAGCACCGAGCGGTCCGGTGCCATCACTCGACAACCTCGACGACGTCGACTGGACGGTCGTACGCCCGCTTCATCCCCCACGGCATCAGGGCCAACCCTGAGTCGAACCTCAATGGTCGAACTCGCCGACGGCAGCACGATCGACCCCGAGATCGTCACGATCTTTGCGGACGGCATCGCCTTTGAGAGGATCACCTCTCAACGAGGTGCTCTGAGACACCATTGGTGATCAGCGGAACGCTCGTCGTGGTCGCAGCACTCGCCTTGGCAGCGGCTTCACCGCATGCCCTCACCGCGGCCCGCGTAGGCTGACGCCATGCGAGCGTACGAGCCGACCGATGCCGAGGCCGTGCTGGCCATCAACGCAGAATGTGTTCCAGAAGTCGGAACGCTCGATGCGACCACGTTGGAATACTTCGCCGAACACTCGGACTTTTTCGCGGTGAAAGAGGACGAACATGGTGCCGTGGTCGGCTTCATGATCGGACTCGACGAGACAGCTATTGCGTACCCCAGCGCCAACTACGCCTGGTTCACTGCGCGACACGGCTCCTTCGCCTACATCGACCGCATCGCGCTCTCCGCCGATGCTCGCGGCGAGGGCATCGGGCCCGAGTTTTACCGAGCGTTCGAAGCGTGGGCATTCGGATATGGGAAGCCGGTGATGGTGGCCGAGGTGAACACCGTCCCAGACAACCCCCACTCACATCACTTTCATGTCAACTTCGGGTTCGAGGAAGCTGGGCGTGCAAAGCCGTACGGCGGTGACGAAGAAGTTGCGTATTACGAGCGCTGGCTCTGATATGTCGATCCTGCGAACGCGCAAGCGTCCGTAGCGTCAGATAACAGCCGCCGGCATCGAGCCGACGGAGCGAGAATTATCTTGAGCGAATCTCGAGCTGCTTGCGATTCGTGATCGTGTAACGACGATCCGTCTGGCTGAGCCAACCAAGCCGAATGAACGCCGAGATCGCCTTGTTGACGCGCTCGCGAGAGGCGCCGACCATCCCTGACAACTCTTCTTGGGTGATGGGCAATGTGAATTCATCGGAGTCGCCCGCCAGCTCGAGTAAACGTTTCGCCGTGCGGCCCGTGACATCGAGGAAGACCGAGTCGGCCAGCGCTTCATCCATCGAGCGGAGTCTGCGCGCCAACATGTCGACGACGCGCCACAGGAGGTCGGGATGGTTTTCGTAGACCTTGCGCACCGGGCCATAGGGGATCTCGGCCACCTTGGACGGTTCAAGAGCGCGGGCCTCTGCAGATCGGCCGAGACCATCGAACAAGCCCATCTCGCCGAACAGGTCGCCGTTCTCCATGAGTGCAACGACAGACTCACGTCCGTCCACCGACTTGTTGGCGATGGCGATTCGGCCGCTGATCACGATGTAGAGCGCATCGGGCTCCTGGGCTTCGCTGAACAGAATGTCACCGCGCCAAAGGGACTTTTCAGTCGCTGCTACAGCGAGTTCTCTTGCGACAGATTCTTCGACGTCGCGGAACAGATCAACGGAAGTGAGAAGTGAGGTTTCAACCATGACAAGGCGATACTAGTGACATGAGCCACGCCAACACCGCCTCACGGGAAGAGATGACCGATTTGGTGTGGACGATCGTGGTGGCGGGCGGGTTGGGATTGCGGTTTGGAGGCCGCAAACAATTCGCCGAATTGGCCGGTCGTTCGGTCGTTCAACGGTCGGTCGATGCCGCGACGTCGGTGTCGGCGGGCATCATCGTGGTCGTGCCGACGGATGCAGTTGCCGAGCAGCGCCTCAGCTCCACGGCGGACCTCTTGGTCGTCGCCGGCGGCGGCACCCGCGCCGAATCAGTTCGTGCCGGACTCGCGCAAGTCCCCGCAACGGCCACGACGATCCTGGTGCACGACGCTGCCCGACCGCTCGCTACCGCCGAACTGTTTGCCGCGATCGTCGACACCATTCGAAACGGGGCACAGGCGGCCGTGCCAGCGGTGGCGGTTGCCGACACCATCCGACAACGCTCGGGCGGTGTTATCGATCGAGACGAACTCATTACCGTGCAAACCCCACAAGGGTTTGTGGCGTCCACACTCCGGTCAGCGCACCAAAGTGCTGGCGAAGCCACCGATGACGCAACCCTGGTCGAAGCGTTGGGAGTGACGGTCTCGATCGTCGAAGGGGAGCCCCAGAACCGTAAACTGACCGAACCGATCGATCTCGTGGCGGCGAGCGCCATCATTGACCATCTCGACGGACAGGATCGCGAACCTTCGCCATGACCGAGCACATTCAGCCCGCGATCCGAGTTGGGCAAGGTTTCGATATTCATCCGTTCTCCACCGACCCGAATCGTCCAATGATCTTGGGTGGTGTTGTTTTTGCCGATGCCGGTCCAGGACTCTCCGGACATAGCGACGCGGATGTCATCGCCCATGCCGTAACCGACGCGATCCTTGGAGCAGCTGGCCTTGGCGATATTGGGTCGCACTTTCCCGACACGGACCCTGCCCTCGCTGGCGCCGACAGCATCGAATTGCTCCGCGCTGCAGCCGAAAGCGTGCGTGCCGCCGGGTGGGCGCCCCAAAACGCGGATTGTTCGGTGGTCCTCAACTCACCGAAACTCGCTCCGTATCGCGACCAAATGCAGCAACGTCTCTCCGATGCGCTCGGTGCCCCGGTGACCGTCAAGGGCAAGCGGCCCGAGGGTATTGGTTCGCTTGGACGCAACGAAGGAATTGCATGCTGGGCTGTCGCCTTGGTTAGTCAGTTGCGGTGACCGCAACCTCAACGGTTGGGCCATTCCTCGTCTACAACGTTCGCGAACCCAAGACCCGCCGCGTCGGCTCGCTCTTCCTCGGGCTGGTGTTCTTCGGTATTGCTCTCGGACTATCGGTCGAGGCGAATCTCGGCGTCAATCCGTGGACCGTCTTCCACGGTGGTCTGTCGAAGAATCTGGGGATTACGATCGGGGCCGCCACGATCCTGGTCGGTGCAATTCTGTTGCTCTCGTTCCCGCTCCTGAAGCAGCCGCTCGGGCTCGGAACTTTGCTGAACGTGCTGGTGATCGGCACGGTGACCGACCTGACGCTCCTGGTCGTGCCAGACCTCACGAACCTTCCCGCCCGACTCGCCGCGCTCGCGGTGGCTCCCGCCCTAATCGGGCTTGGTTCAGGCTTTTACATCGGTGCGGGGCTCGGCCCAGGACCCCGCGACGGCATCATGACGACGCTCGAGCGCCACGGTCTTCCGGTCTGGCTAGCTCGGGCGATCGTCGAGCTGGGCGCCCTGACCATTGGAGCGTTCCTTGGCGGCAATGTCGGGTGGGGAACCGTCTGGATGGCGACGACGGTCGGTCTCTGGGTGCAATTCTTCCTATTGCGTCTTCGGTTCGACCCGGTTTCGTAGTCCTCGTTCCGAATCGCGGTGCGTGCGCAATGCGTCACTTCGCCTTGCCGATAGTGCATACCCCTCGGTAGCGTCATCATGTTCTCAAGTGAGACGGAAGGACATGTAATGCGGAATCGAATGAAGGTGGCGCTCCTCGTCACTCTGGTGGTCTCGCTGTCCTCCACCGTCGCGTCGCCCTCCCTCGGCGCACAAGGCTCAACAACATGTGCTGGTCGGCGTGCCACGATCGTCGGCACAGACGCCGGCGAGATACTTCGCGGAACACCAAAGGCAGATGTCATTGTTGGAAACGGTGGCGCAGACCGGATTTTCGGAGCGGGCGGAAACGACATCATCTGCGGAAACGCTGGAAATGACTACATCCAGGGTGGCCCAGGTGCCGACCTGATAATCGGCGGATACGGGCACGACCACGTACTCGGCGGTCCAGGAAACGATCACATCCGAGGCGGAAGGGGCGACGACTTTCTCAGCGGAAAGCTCGGCGCCGACACGATTAGCGGTGACGCCGGCGCGGACAAGATCGTCGGCAACCTTGGCATCGATACGTGCCGGGTCCAAAACGTCGACATCTTGATCACGGGTTGCGACCGAGGAAACTTCGTTCAGGTCAGTGGCACGGGTGACTTCGTCGCGAAACCGGCAATTCCGAACGAGTTCTCCGTCGCTCGCCATTGCTTTGCACGTTCGACTCGATGCGACGATTACTACGTTGCTCGTGTGGAGATGAACGGCTCGGGAACTTTCGATGCCATGGGTATACAGGCCTTCGACGCCAACGGTGGAGCGATCGCCACGTATTTCGGTGTGGGAGACACCTTCGAAGGCGCGTTCCTGTTCAAAGGAAAACCTGCTTCGATCGAGGTCGATAGCGGTGGCGGACCATGGACGATCACGTTCGTCGATCGGGCCGGCCTGCCATTCAAACGGGCCTCCACAAACGGGGCTGGCAACGTGGTCTACCGCGTCTCGAACCAGGTCAAGAACTTCTCGACGATGAACGCCACCTGGAATGGATTTGGCAACCTGGCGGTCATCGGTGTCTCGCCGAGTGAGGGTCGCGGTCTGATGGTGAATGAGGTCCGATTCTCTCGCCTTGATACGCCTCCCTTCGCAGCAGCGGCTACTGCGAAGTCCGGGATTTCCGTTGTGCAGGTGTTGTCCACTTCCGGAACGTGGTCTGTCCGGCTCGGGTCCTAGCCATGGCCAAGCCACCAAGAAATCCACGCGGGTCGGGTCAGGGAAACCGGCGCGGGGGGTCGAAGGCTCGTTCGGGCAATCCGCAGCAGCGGAGGGGCGGGCAGCGACCACAGGGTCAGCGCGGCACCACACCCATTCGCGAGCGCGAGGAAGGACCAGCGGGATCCGGTGGGGAAAGTCGACGCACCAAGGGTCCGGGAGGTGATCGCGTCGAGGGTCGCCAGGCGGTTCGAGAGTTGCTGCTCGCCGACACTCGCAAGGTCCGAGAAATCGTGATGCAGAGCGGGCTCGACCCAGCACCGATCCTGGAAGACATCGTGATGTTGGCCGAGGATCGGCGGGTGCCGATCCGCGAAATTGGACGGGGCGCGTTCGATGCCCTTGCCGACACCGAGAGCGCACAGGGCGTGCTCGCCGAAGCCGGGCCACTCCCTACGGTCGAACTCGAAGCTCTGATCGCCGAGCCGAATCCTTTTCTTGTTATGGTCGACGGCCTCACTGACCCACACAACCTGGGCGCAATCTTTCGGTCGGCGGATGCCGCCGGCGTCACCGGCCTCATTCTGCCGCGTCATCGATCGGCTCGAATTTCGGCCACGGTTGCCAAGACGTCCGCTGGAGCGATCGAGCATGTTCCCGTCGCCAACGTTCCGGGCGTCCCCGCGGCGATCCAGACCCTCCAGAAAAACAATGTTTGGGTTATTGGCTTGGACGAGGCAGGGACTCGGTCCATCTTCGAACTCGATCTGGCTGATCAGCCGCTGTGTTTAGTCGTCGGAGCTGAAGGGCCGGGCCTCTCGAGGCTCACCCGCGAACGTTGTGACGAGCTCGTATCGATTCCGATGCAAGGCGCGGTGGCGTCGTTGAATGTCTCCGCTGCCGCCACCGTGGCGATGTTCGATGTTGCTCGCCGTCGACTGGGCTTGGGATAGACGTGCTTCGCGCCGGCGTGATCTCGCTGCATACGTCGCCGTTGACGCAGGCTGGGAGCGGTGACAGCGGTGGAATGAACGTCTACATCCGCGAGTTTGTTTCGTCGCTAACTCAGGCTGGCGTGGCGTGTGATGTGTTTGTGCGGCGCTGGGCCGGTGAGCTTGCCGAGATCGTCGAGGTCGAACCAGGGTTTCGTGTGATCCATGTGCCGGCCGGGCCGGTCGAGATGGCGAAAGAGGACCTCCCCGAGATCGTCGACGAATTCACCGAGTGGATGCGAGGGTGGCTCTCGGAGAATCCGGTCGACGTCTTACACGCGAACTACTGGCTTTCAGGCGTGGTCGGACATCGGCTGAAACATCGGCTCGATCTTCCTCTTGTCACGACCTTCCACACCCTCGCCCGGGTGAAGGCCGAAACTGGCGACGCCGAGCCCGGAACACGCGTCGAGGCCGAGACCAAGGTGGTCGCATGTTCCGATGTCTTGGTCGCAAATGCCGATGAGGAACGGCGGCAATTGATCGAGCTTTATGGCGCCGACCCGGATCGTGTCGAGATCGTGGCTCCCGGCGTCGACCGAGCGCTCTTCTCGCCAGGTTCTTCCGAAGGCGCAAAGGCGGCGATTGGGTACGAGGGTGGACCACTCGTGCTCTTCGTTGGGCGAATTCAGCCCCTCAAAGGTGTCGACATCGCGGTTCGGGCACTCGTCCAGCTCACGGATCCGACCGCGAAGCTCATGATCGTCGGTGGCGCGAGCGGCAGGAAAGGCGACACAGAGGTCTCACGGATCATGACCCTGATCAGCGACCTCGACCTCACCGATCGCGTGATGTTCGTTGAACCGCAACCGCACTACGCGCTGTCGACGTACTACCGGGCGGCTGATGTGCTCGTCATGCCGAGCCGATCGGAGTCCTTTGGGCTCGTAGCGCTCGAAGCAGCTGCGTGCGGCGTGCCCGTGGTCGCTGCTGCGGTCGGAGGGCTCCGAACCCTCGTCCAAGACGGTGTGACCGGGTACCTGATCGAAGCTCGCGATCCGTCGGACTACGCGTCCGCCGTCGATCGTATTCTGGGCGACCCCAGTCATGCCTCCGCGCTCGGCGCTGCCGCTGCGATCAAGGCGAGCCGATACCCGTGGTCAGGCCTCGCGATTCGTCTCCGGCGCATCTACTCAGAGTTGGTCGAAGCCAACGCCCTCGTCGACTGTTCGTGAAACGGATCTCTGGAGTTCCGCTCGGGGCTACGGTTCGCAGATGGATCAGTTTGCACCTCCAACTTCCGATGAGCGATCTACTGCACGCGAAACGCTGACCGCTTGGCTCGACGGCTTAAGCGAAAATCCGGTTGTCGCCGCCGTAGTGAAAGATGAAGAGTCCGAGGCAGAACGCTGGTTCGTTCGGGTGAACGGTGAGGCCAAGGACGTGTACTCCGTCTGGTTCGACCTCGGACAACGGACGCTGGCGTATGAGACTTACGTGATGCCAGCGCCCGAAGAGAACGAGGCGGCGTTCTATGAGCAGCTACTCGTCCGGAACGATTCGCTGCGCGAGTTGGCGTTCACGATCGGCGAGGAACACGCGGTCTTTCTCAAGGGCCGCACCGATCTCCGTCACGTATCGGAGGAGTCGCTCGACCGAATCCTCGGTTCGGTGTACGAGGCCATCGAGCGATGTTTCGTTCCCGCGATCCGAATCGGCTTTGCTACACGATTCGCAGGGTGATTTTCACCCCTCGGATTGCATTTCAATATATTTCATGTATTCTACGTATTAATGAGCCCTGCTCGAGGGTGCCATCGGGGAAGTTGGCCTCTCGCGCAGGGCTTGTGACATTTTCGGTCGGGACGTCTGGACGTTCGCTAGCCGAGTGTCATTCCGCCCGCCGATCTCGGAGAGAAACGACGAACGCTAGTTCTTCGATCTCGCGACGTGCCCGGGTCACGGTCACACCTATGCTCAGGCCATGAAATTACAGATCGTCGGTGGTGGAAAGATGGGCGAGGCGCTGCTTGGCGGCGTGCTCGCGAGCGGCTGGGCTGAGCCCGCTGAGGTCGTGGTCGTCGAACCGAGTGAGGATCGCCGTGCGGAGCTAGGGCAGGCCTACCCGGGTCTCACTGTCGACGCCGCGGTCACTCACGACATCGATGCGCTCGTGGCGGTAAAGCCGCAGTATGTCGCAGAGGTGGTTTCAGCGCTTGGAGCAACGGGTTGTCAACGCCTGCTCTCGGTTGCAGCGGGGGTCACGATCGAGACAATGGAAACTGCGGCACCAAACGCACGGGTAGTTCGATGCATGCCCAACACGCCGGCACTGGTCGGGAAGGGTGCGTCGGCCATCGCAGGCGGCACCAAAGCGGCCGACGCTGATCTGGACTGGGCTGAGTCGATCCTCGGCTCGGTGGGGATGGTGGTGCGTGTGGACGAGTCCGAACTCGACGCAGTTACCGGTCTCAGCGGCTCTGGTCCGGCCTATGTCTTCCACCTCGCAGAAGCGCTCATCGGGGCAGGTATTGCCCAAGGCCTCGCCCCCGATATCGCCGACGCGCTCGCACGCCAGACACTGCTCGGCGCTGCGACCTTGCTCTCGACATCGGGAGAAGACCCAGCAGTGCTTCGCCAGAACGTGACGTCACCGGGCGGCACAACCGCGGCAGGATTGGCCGTGTTCGCCGACAACGACTTCATCGGCCTCGTCGATCGTGTCGTCGCCGCGGCAGTCGCGCGGTCGATCGAGTTGGGTCAAGGCTGACCGAACGTCAACTCGAGAGCGAGACAAGTGCCAAAGCTGCGTCGCTGAGCGCGAAGATTCGCGCTCGCAGCGCGAACTTTGAGCTTTTTCCAGTCCGCATTTGCGTTCTTCTCACAAACGAATAGTTTCAAGTTTGCAAGCGGAGAAGGGGCCAACCACGTGAGCGAACTCGACGAACGTCGACACTTCATGACAGTCGCAGAAGTGGCACAATTGATGCGAGTGTCCACCATGACGGTGTATCGACTCATCAAGGCAGGGGAACTCTCGGCTATCCGGGTCGGGCGGTCTTACCGTATTCGTCCCGACGATGTCGACCAGTATCTCGGAGATCGTTATACCGAAGCTGGCTGAGTTCGCCGAGCGCACATCGCGGCGCCTGTTCACATGTTGAGGTCGGGCACTGGCCCGGCCTCAAACTGTTTTCCACGGTTTTGCCCCGCGGTCTCAATCGGTCGGCCCGTAGCCTGACGCTGTGCGTTTCAACACGATCTCGTTTCTTTCGGACTTCGGATACCAGGACGAATTTGTGGGCGTGGTCCATTCCGTTATTCGAGGGATCGCTCCCGACGTCGCGGTCATCGATCTCTCCCATGGCATTCGTGCACACGACGTTCGAGCGGGTGCGCTTGCGCTTGCACGGTCGGCGCAATATCTCTGCCCCGGTGTGGTCCTGGCGGTCGTGGATCCGAGTGTTGGTACCGATCGCAAGGCTGTTGCGGTCGAAGTCGGTGACGGAGCTTCTGTGTTGGTTGGTCCCGACAATGGTGTGCTGGCATCCGCGGTGGCCATGGTCGGTGGCGCAACACGGGCTGTTGAGCTTAGGAATGAAGAGTTCCAACTCGCTCGACTCGGCAACACGTTCGATGGCCGAGACATCTTTGCCCCCGCGTCCGCTCATCTCGCAATGGGTGTCGATCTGGCCGAGCTTGGACCGAAGCTCGAGCCGACAGCGCTCACGCCAGGACTCTTGCCGATCATCGACATCGAGGATGGCGGCTTGATGCTCGAGGTCTTGTGGATCGACCATTTTGGAAATGTGCAGTTGAACATCGGGCCCGATGATCTCGCCGAATGGGGCGACCCGTTTTCGCTCATCAAGGGCGATCGGCGCGAAACGATTGCGATGCACACGGCCTATCGAAGTATTAGGACCGGCGAGGTCGGGGCGATTCTCGACTCCTCCGGCTTGATCTCGCTGGCGATCAACGGCGGATCTGCAGCTGAGCAACTCGGACTGTCCACGAGCGACGAACTTCGGATCGAACGACTCGACGGGCCCCAAGGTACTTCGACACCTGTCGTAATTGGACGAGGAGACTGACCAATGCGACCAATGGTCACGCTAACGATCGTCCTGTTGTTGGTCGTCATTCTGGGTGCTGCTCTGACGCAGTTCGTGCTGCTCGCGAACTAGAGAGCGAACTCATGGTCATGAGCCAACTCATGATCGCGGACGCACGCCTTTCCAGCACGGCCTCGGGTTGCGGCGTCGGGGCACCATCTGAGGCCCGTTCGCCAGACGCTGGCACTGTCGGCGCTGCGACGGCTCGTGTAGTAGGCGGCGGCGTAGCGAACGCCGGTGGAGATGCGGCCGGTGGAGATGCGGCTGTGGCGAACGCCGGTGGAGATGCGGCCGGTCGAGAGACGGTCGTGGTCGGCGTGCTGCTTTGAAGCTTCATGAAGCGATGCGCGGTGAACATTCGGTTGCCGTCCCACACGACACCGACGCCGATATGGGTGAACTCCGCGTCGACGATGTTCGCATAGTGCCCTTGTGAGGCAATGAACGCATTCATGATCGCGGAAACGTCTGGGCCGGTGCCCACGTTCTCACCGAGTTTCGCCCACGAATGGGTGACGCCGGCACTGATTGGACTCGCGTGGCAAATGAAGTCTCCTTCGCCGCACGTACCATTTCGCATGGCGCTCGCCCAGGTCCGTGCCAAGCTTGTGAGTTGTACGTCTGGCAACAAGGCTGGCTGCCCGACCGATGCTCTCGTCGCGTTCACCTCAGCAATGAACGCAGCCTCTTCGCTTACTGACGCCGCGGCTTGGGCCGGCGCTACCGCGGCCATGATCAGCATCCACACAGACACCAGCGCGACAAGCCGTGAGACGGGGCGCTGAGAGGGAAATGTCTGCACGGAAGGCACATAGTGAACTTCGGCGAATTGACACGACCACCTTAAGTGGTGCGTTCGTCCTATTTGCTAACGAACGGTGGGAATGATGAAGAAACCACCGATGGATCTTCGGGATGCTTGTGCATGCGTGCACAAGAGGTACGGTGTCGGTTGTGGTGATGGAGCGCGAAATTCCTGATGCGACAGTATCGCGTTTACCCATTTACCGCCGCTCATTGGTCTCCCTGGTCACGAGGGGTGACACGACGATCAGCTCTGCGGCGCTCGCCGATCTCGCTGGGGTGAATGCGGCCAAGGTCCGTAAGGATCTCAGCTATCTAGGTACCTACGGCGTACGAGGCGTTGGCTACGACGTCGAGTTTCTGCTTCGCCAAATTGGTGAGGCTCTGGGGCTCGATGTAGAGGCGCCGGTCGTCATTGTTGGTATGGGCAACCTCGGGCAAGCCCTGTCGCACTACGGAGGCTTCGAGAATCGCGGCTTCCCGATCGTTGCACTGGTCGACGCGTCGCCAACGAAGGTGGGCATGATCATCGACGGTCTTCGCGTCGCACACATCGATGATCTCCCGACGCTCGTTCGCGACCTGGGAGTGTCGATGGGAATCATCGCAACACCGGCTGACGCGGCACAGAGCGTTGCTGACGCCCTCGTCGCTGCGGGGGTTCGATCGATTCTTACCTTCGCGCCGACGATCTTGCACGTGCCGGATTCCGTGCCGCTTCGAAAGGTCGATCTCGCCACGGAGCTACAGATTCTTGGGTATTACCAGCAGCGCGAGGCCAATCCCGCCGGCGGCAGTAGCACCGACAAGTCGGCGTAGCGTCTCCTGGAGTCGTCCTCGGTTCTCGGCAAAACTTGATTAAGGGGACGTAGGTCGCCGCCGACAACTACGGCGATGCGGTTTTCACTCGCGGCACTTCTCGTCTTTTTCGTACTCCTGACCGGGTTGTCGGCGGCGCATGCCGAAACCGAGGGTCTCGCCTACACAGAGGACACGGTCTTCACCGTCGGCGATGGTGAAGTTCACGTGGTGACGGACGCGGTTATGTCCAACACGACCGCCGAGCGACGCCGCGGAAACACGATCTACTACACGTACTTTGACCAGTTCATCGTCGTCGTGCCGAAAGATGCAGTATCGCTCAAGATCGAGAGCGGCGGGCGCGTGTTGACGAGCGCCACCGAGGAGCTTGACGCCGATTTCGACGTTCACTCCACCCCACTTCCAGTTCGACTCCGATCAGGCCAATCTCGTAGCTTCGTGGTGTCATACACGCTCCCAAAGGGGGAGATCCGCGGCGAAGGTTTGTTCTTTTCGAACCCGGCGTTTCACGCGTTCCCAGTGTGGTCGTTTTCTGATTCGGGCACGGGGTCGCTCCTTCTGCGAATTCCCGAGGAGGCTGAGGTAGGCGAGTCGAGTGATGTTCTGATCCTGACGGAGATCGTCGATGGATATTCCGAGTGGGTGCCAAAGAACTTTGACGTACCGGCCGAGGTGTTCACAGTCGTGACCGTAACAATCGACGAGGCGTTGACCAAAGACACGTTTCGTGTGGCCGGCCAAGATATCGAACTGCGCATATGGCCCGGAGATAAAGAGTGGGCTGAGTTCGCAAAGAACACGATCAGCCAGGGTTTCCCGACACTCGAAACGCTGATTGGACTGCCGGTCCCCGAGCAGTCGACGCTCGAGGTCACCGAATCGGTGACCCCCTACTTCTATGGGTATGCGGGCTGGTACAACCGAGCCGACACTTCGATCGAGGTCGGCAACGAGCTCGACGAGACGGTGATGCTGCACGAGCTGAGTCATGCGTGGTTCAACGACGAACTCTTCGATGAGCGATGGGTTGCGGAAGGTTTGGCCGAGGAGTTCACCTGGCGTGCACAGGAGGAGCTCGGCTGGACCAGCGAGTGGCTGCCATCAACACCACGCAGCGCCGATCGGGGCGCGCAACCGCTCCTGTCGTGGGGCGACGTGAACATTTTTGGTGCCACCGACGAGGAGATTCGAGATAGCGAGGTGTTCGGCTACGCCGCGTCCTGGTTCACCATTCACGAGATCGTGGAGACGATCGGCGTCGACGGAATGCAACGCGTGATCGAGGCAGCGGACGCGCATACGACGAGCTACCCCGGCGAGAACCCGTCCGAGGTCACGAACAAGCCCGACGATTGGCGGCGCCTCCTCGACCTGGTCTCGCATGCGGCGAGCGTCGAAGACGAACCAGGACTCGACCAATTGTTTATCGACTACGTCATTGGCGAATCACATGTCGCAGAGCTCGAGGATCGGCGCGCGGCCCGAGATTCCTATCAAGAATTTCTCGCAAGCGATCTCGACTGGCGCGTGCCTGCCGGCGTGCGCCACGCAATGACACTGTGGAACTTCGATGTCGCCGACGCAATGATGACCAAGGCGCTCGAGGTGCAGGATCGCCAACGCGAGGTCGCCCTCCTCGCTGCCGACTCGAGACTCCAGGTCTCCAATGCTGCCCGAGCGGTTTATGAACGTGACGAACCAGACTTTGACCAAGCGCTGGCAGCGCTCGACCGCCAAGGTGCTGCAATCCCCGGCGTGGAGGCCCTTCGTGCCGCTGCCCTTCGTCCCTTGACCACCGAGGAACGCTGGGGTCTTGGCAATCTCGATCTGCAGCCCTATGTCCAACATGGCGAAGTGGCATACGGCATCGATGACTTCGAAGCGATAACCAATGCCCATCTTGGGCTCGACGACGTGCGGCTTCGGGCGGAGGCCATTGGTGCGAATCGTCTCAAGTGGTCCAAGATCGGCGGCGGTGCGAGCTCTGCTGTCGCTGTCTTGCTCGTATGGATGATGCTGCGTCGATGGCGTGGGTCCCGCGCGAAATGCCAGCACGAATTGGTCCTCGCTGCCTAACCGACGTGATCGACGTCCGGCTACGGGAAGCATCTGGAAGTTCGCACGATTTACCTATCGACGTGATCGCGTAGGCGGGTAAACTGTCGGAACCCCCAAGGACGTAGGTTTCGATGTCTGTCGTAGTCGTAGGAGTGAATCAGCGGTCGATTCCGATCGACGCGTTCGAGAAACTCGCGATCGACAACGACCATCTCTCTAAGGTCCTCGACGACCTCCTGTCGTCGGACGACATCACCGAGGCAGTCGTACTGTCCACCTGCAATCGCACCGAGATATATGTCCGCGCAGAACGCTTCCATCCGGCTTATGCCGAAGTTCGCGACAGCCTGGCCCGCCACTCGGGCCTCAGGCTCGATCAATTTGCTGAATACCTCTACACCCACGCCGACGACGACGCAGCTCGACACCTTTTTGGCGTTGCGAGTGGTCTCGACTCTGCCGTGCTTGGCGAAACGGAGATTCTTGGGCAGGTTCGCAAGGCGTTCGAACTCGCGAAATCGGCTGGCGTAGTCGGGAGCGGCTTGACGGACGTCTTTCGTGCCGCCGGCACGGCAGGACGCAAAGTTCGGGCCAGCACCGGTATTGCTCGCAACATCACATCGGTATCTCGTGCGGCGGTGGCAATGGCAACTCAACATCTCGGCACGCTCGACGGACGCTCGATCTGTGTCCTTGGCGCTGGCGAGATGAGCGAAGGTATGACCGTTGCACTGCGCGATGGAGGAACCCGGCGCATCGTCATTTGCAATCGGACAGTCGAGCGGGCGAAAGAACTCGCCGAGCGAGTGGGCGGCGACGTCGTCCCTCTCGATCAGTTGGCAGAAACGATCACCGACGTCGATGTTTTGCTGACAGGAACCGGCGCCAACGATTTGATGGTCGAACATCGGGTGCTTGCCGACGTGATGGCTACGCGCTCGGATCGGCCGATGCTGATCGTCGACATCGCCGTGCCTCGCGACGTCGATCCAAAGGCGGCCGAAATCGAGGGCATCACACTTCTCGATATGGAAGATCTGACGGCGTTTGCCGAGATCGGACGCGCCGAGCGTCGAAACGAGATCACCGCGGTCCGACAAGTCATCGATGAAGAGGTCGCGCGCTTTATGGGGACCGCTGCTTCACGCAAGGTCGAACCTCTCGCCGCTGCTTTCCGCCGCGACGCCGAGGCATTACGAACCGCTGAGGTGCAGCGCCTTGGTTCGGGACTCGACGTCGAAACGCAGGAACATATCGATGCCGCGACCAGAGCGGTCCTCAACAAACTGTTGCACCGCCCTATGACCGAACTACGAGACTCAGCGGGTACCGCACGCGGCGAACGTCTCGCCGAAGCACTTCAAGACCTATTCGATATCGAGTTCTGACTTCTTGTCGGGACGTAGAATTCACCGATGACGATCAGAGCCGCAACCCGCGGCAGCACCCTCGCTCGCTGGCAGACGGCACATGTTGCTGCCTTGATCGCAGCGGCGAACGGCTCCGCCGTCGATGCGGTCATCGTGTCGACCGCCGGTGACCGAGATAAGACAACTCCGCTCCATGAAATTGGGGGCAAGGGAGTGTTCGTCAAGGAGGTCCAAGCTGCTGTTCTCGATGGGCGCGCCGATATCGCCGTGCACTCGGCGAAAGACCTGCCAGCCCTGACTCCAGATGGGCTGGTCATTTGTGCGGTGCCAGATCGCGCCGATGCTCGTGACGCGCTCGTCGGCTGCAGACTCGCCAATCTTCCGGACGGAGCGAAGGTCGGTACTGGTTCCATCCGGCGGCAGGTACAGCTCGCAGCCGAGCGCCCAGACGTCGAGCTCGTCGAAATTCGCGGCAACATCGACACCCGGCTTGGACGCATTGGTGAACTCGATGCTGTCGTCATGGCAGCGGCAGCACTCGATCGGCTCGGTCTCACGCCAGCTGTCGTCGATCGTCTCGACGTCTCGACGATGCTTCCACAGGTTGGACAAGGAACGCTCGCGATCGAGTGTCGAGCGGACGATCAACAAACACTCGAAGCGCTGGTCTCGATCGATGTGGCCGACGCTCATCGTGTTCTCGATGCCGAACGCGCTTTTCTCGTCGAGTTGGATGGGGATTGCGACCTGCCAGCAGGCGCGTACGCAGAGCTGATCGATGGCGATGTCCGGCTCAGGGCGATGTTGTCCAACGGCGTCGATGTCATCTTCACCGAGACCCGGACAGGACCTGACGGTGCACTTCTCGGCCAGGCGCTGGCTGTCGATCTGCGAGACCGACTGGCATGAGCTCGCTGATCGGGCGACAGATTGTTGTGACCCGAGCAATCGAGCAGGCCGCGGCGTTGTCCGAGGCCATCGGGGAGGCTGGCGGTTCAGTGGTGGCGCTTCCACTCCTCGAAATCGTCGATGTGGAAGATGGAGGCCTGGCCTTGCGAGAGGCAATCGCCACGTTGACGCCCGACGATTGGCTGGTGGTTTTGTCGCCCAACGGAGCGAGTCGGGTCGTCGATCTCGTGCGACCGAACCCGTGCAGCCTGGCCGTGATCGCGAGCGGCACAGCGAAAGTTCTTGAGGACGCGGGCTGGACGGTGCACCTGCGTCCCGACACGGCGTCATCGGAGGGTTTGCTCTCCGCCTTCGACTCGATTGACGTCAGCGGCCGAGTGTTGATCGCCCAAGCCAAAGTCGGTCGACCGGTCTTGGCGGACGGACTGCGAGAGCGGGGGCTCGACGTTTCGGTCGTGGCCGCGTATCACAACGTCCTGCCGGAGGTCTCGGAGACTTCTGTCGCTCTGGCACGTGCCGCGGACACGGTGGTGTTTGCGTCGCCGTCGGCCGTCGATCGATACGTCGAACATGTTGGCGATGAGCCGAGACGAGCGATATGTATCGGCGGCGTCACCGCCGCGAGAGCTTTGGCATCGGGCTTCGACGTGACGATCGCCCCAGAGCCGACGGTTCCCGCGATCATCGAGCTTCTCAACTCTCCGTGAGCCGAGCCTCCCAGGCGGAGGTGAATGCGGCCTGGAGCGTGTTGGCGACCTCGGCCATATGTGCTCGGTCGTCGTATTTTGTACGGGGCCAGAAGAATCCCTTCAGCCCGTCGCCTTTGGTTCGTGGCACGACGTGAACGTGGAGGTGAGGCACGGACTGACTCACGATGTTGTTCATCGCCACGAAAGAACCTTGCGCACCAAAAGGGTCTTGCATGACCTTGCTCAACACCTGTACTCGTTGAAACAGCGAGTCGATCTGTCCGGGCGGTAGATCGGCCAAGCGCTCGTGATGCTCGATCGGAACGACGAGCGTGTGGCCGTGAAACAGGGGGCTGATGTCGAGGAACATGATTACTTCGTCGTCACGGAAAATGATCGCTGGGTCCGTCTCGCCAGCGATGACCGAACAGAAGACGCAGGAGGATCCCATTCGTGATCAGATGCCGTCGAGGGCTTCGAGCACCGGGGCGAACTCTTCCATCTGCTCGGCGTTGATCGAGACGTACGAGAACCCCCATCGATCTCGCCAAAGCTGGACCTCGTCGACCACCTGCCCGATCGTGCCGACCAGCGCGTGTGGTGAAGCGAGGGCTTCTTCCCCGCTAACGCCGAGGAGGGGGGCCATCTCGGTGGCCACCGCCTCACGGTCGTCGGTGATCATCGCAAGGTGAATCCGGGTTTGTAGCGTTAGCGAGTCAAAGCGCGTGCTGGCGCCGTCCCGGACCCACTTGATCTTTTGATCTGTTCGCTCGAGCGTGGCGTCCCGGCCTGCTCGTTCATCGATCACACCTGCGGTGAGGCCAGGGTTGATGCCCACGATGTCGGCTTTTTCACCCGCGAGTGTGAGCATCTTCTGCTTCCCGCCCGCGAGCATCAGGGGCACACCGCCCTCTTGGACAGCATGCGGCGTCCCCAACGCACCGTGGACAGAATGGAACTCCCCGTCGATGTCGACACGTTGACCGCTGATTAGCGCGGAGATGACGTCGACCGATTCGCCGAGACGCCGAATTCGGACACTGGGAGAATCGTTATCGATCCCGGCAAGTTCATAGTCCGAGGTCATCCACCCCGCACCGAGACCCATTTCAAGTCGTCCGTGCGAGAGAGCGTCGAGCGTCGCGATTTCCTTGGCTAGTACGACGGGTTGGCGGTAGTCGTTGGCGAGGACCAGCGGTAGGAGTCGGATGCTGCTGGTCGCTCCGGCCACAGCCGTGAGCCCGATCAGTGGAGCGGGTTGGTCATCGAGATGGTCGGGAAACGTGACCGAATAGAACCCGAGCTCCTCTGCCCGTTGGGCGGTTTCAACGATCTGATCCGTCGGTATCGCGCCGAGTGATGCGGAGAACCGAATCGATGATGTCATCCGGTCACTGTAATAAGGGGCCTGACCCCTAAACGCGATTAGGGGTCAGGCCCCTTTTCGTGGGTGGCTGCCGATGTCGACCGGAAGTGTCGACAACAAAAGGGAACCGGATGGGGGTTCCAGGCGTGGACCTAGCGTGCGCACTACAACTATGGCTATGGCCAACGGAGCGTTCGGCGTCCACGCGACCGATTATCAGCACGATGTAGCCGCGGCCGGGCAGACATTCGCCGCCTTTTTTTCGGCCAACCGAAACAGCCTCGTGCGCGCGCTGTCGATGACCATCGGCGATAGTTCGCTGGCTGCAGAGGCGGTCGACGAAGCAATGACGCGTGCGGTGCAGCGGTGGGACAAGGTCGGGACGTATTCGCGTCCGGAGGGTTGGGTCTACCGAGTTGCGTACAACTGGGCCACGAGCAGGTTTCGCCGTCGCAAGCGCGACCGCGACTATGCGCCTCGAATTGCGCGGCCAGAAGCGGACATCGATCCAGAATTCGATCCTTCGATCGAGGAAGCGCTGGCAACGCTGTCCGAGGATCATCGCTCGGTTCTGGTGCTGCGGTATTTCTACGACTGGGATGTTCAAGCCACCGCCGCCGCACTCGAAATTTCACCCGGCACGGTCAAGAGTCGCACGAGCCGTGCGCTCGAAGCGATGGCCGAACGCCTGCCGAATCCTTCTGACGACGGAGCTCTGTCATGAATCTCGAAGACCGCCTCCGATCACATATGCACTCCGGCGAGGACCTCTTCGTCGAGTCCGGACGAAACGCGAGCGACATCTCTTCTGCGGGCCATCGACGAACGCGCCGGAATCAGGTCGGGGGTGCTGTGGCCGGCGGGGTGATGGTCTTCGGTCTCGTCGCTGGAGCTGTTGCGATTTCCGGCACCGGAACCGATGGCGACAACTTTGCTGCGAAGCCACAGGCGACGGCCGCTGATGTTGTGCCTGAAGATGGATTCGATGAGTCGACCGCTTCAGCTGAGGCGCCCCTTGCCTCTGACGACGCGCTGAATCTCCCTCAATTGCAGAGTGCTGACGATATGGGCCTGCTGCCTGACGATGTCGCGAGCGACAGTCAATTCTTCGACGGCCCTCTTCCGCCCTTCGAAACGGTCGTCGGCGTGGGCGACGGCTTTGCAGGACTTCGAGACACGAACGGTGTCATCACGGCGATTCGATCCGAGGATGGACAACAGTGGACCGAAGCTGCAACAAGCGGCATTCCCGAACGAGCGATGTTCGTCGCCATCACCCATGAAGACGGAATATTTGCTGTGGTGTTCTCGCGGTTCAGCAATGCCCAAGAGCTGTGGATAGGCACGTCTTCGGATCTCGAGAATTGGACCGTCGCGAGCCTTGAAGGCTCGGAGGGACTTGAGGTTTTCGTGACCTCGGTCGACATACACGAGGGTCAGGTGATCGCTCCCGCTGTGGCACTCAACGAACAAGCAGAGTCCGTGGAAGAAGCGGTGAGTGCAGCCCGGCTGTATTCGGGCCCGCCGGGCGGGCCATACGGTGCCGCTGAGCTCCCTGTCGAAAACCCTGGCCAGATCGTCGGCAGCAACGGCGCGATCGTGGTCGGCGACGAAGGGTCGCTCATCCGCTCGACGAACGGCACTACCTGGGACTCCGTCTCGGGCGGTGGCGCCGGCGACTTCTGGTCGCTCGTCGGGACGAACGAGGTCATCGTGGCGCTCGACTTCGACAACATGGTCCGCGAGTCGACTAACGGAGGAGCGAACTGGTCGATCGTCGATCTGCCTGGCGGTCCGTCCACACAGCGATCATCGGTGACGGCGATTGCTGGAGGATCAACAGTGGCGGTGTTCGTGTCGACGTCCGATGACGAGGGCCTTGTCCACAGTTATGTCATCAACATTCGCCGGGCTGGCGCCTGGTCAGCGATCGATCTGACCGGCGCCTTCGAGCCTGGGGTTTTTGTCAGCCCGGTCGCGGTCAATGACGAGGAAGCGATCATCCAGCTCTTCGATGAGGCGCCGGCCGAACTTCCGAACTACCTCGCGGTGCCCTTCAACTAGCCCCGACTTCTGATTTAGGGGCCTGACCCCTAAACGCGATTAGGGGCCAGGCCCCTTTTTGGTTTCAGGGCAGTTTCGACGTACACCGAAATTTCTGGGAACCTTTCACTAGAGATGGGCGTAGAGCAGACGTGGAGACGATTTCGAACTCGATGCTGCTGGTGCAGCGGGCCCACTCGGTCCCCGGCTCACGCCGTGGCGTGGCGCGACGCGAAGTCGAACACACGATGAGTGCAGATTTCGCCGCGGTCTACGCGTCCGAGCGAGACCGTCTGGTCCGAGCGCTCTCGATTGCTATCGGCGACGAGGCGCTCGCGAACGACGCGGTCGACGAAGCGTTCACACGCGCGCTGCACCGTTGGAATGCCGTGGGCTCCTTCGACGAACCGCAGGCGTGGGTGTATCGCACCGCACGAAACTGGGCGACGAGTCGATTTCGGCGTCGTAGCCGCGATCGCCGATTCGGTCCCCAGATAGCTCGAGCCGAAACATCCGTTGACACGACCTCAGACCCAGAACTCGCAGAATCGCTACGAAGCCTTCCCGACGATCAAAGAAACGTGCTCGTCCTTCGCTACTACCTCGACTGGTCGATCGATGCGACCGCGAACGCCCTCGAAATCTCACCCGGCACTGTCAAGAGCCGTACCAATCGAGCCCTCAACGAACTCAACCGACTCCTCGGAGACCGATCATGAATATTGAAGACCGCCTTCGCGCCGAGCTCGATCGCTCTGGCCGTTCAACCAAGGTGGGGGTCGCCCCATCGATCGACGACTTGGCGATCATCGCTAACCAGAGACGTCATCGCAACAGGGTCGTCGGTATGAGCGGCGCGGTCGTCTTGTTCAGTTCGATTCTGTTCGGTGCGTTCTTTGCGACCCAGGTCGATGATCCGACAACGCTCGAGATGGCCGATGCTGCAGCTGAGGCCGATGTGCCAGACACCGATCTTCCAGCCGATGCCGCCGGTGAGTCTGACTCTGCAGCGAGCGTGGACCCTGACTCGGGAGATCCGACGACTGGGGAGGCCGACGACGCAGACGAAGAGGGTTCGACGGCCGAACCAACGGATCTCGAGGATGAACCCCCGGTGTCCGTTCCCGCCATTGGCCCCGATGTTGTCGAACCGAATCCTGAAGCCGACAACAACGGTGCCGAAACGACAGGTACAGACGCCATCGGAGGCGTCTCCCGTTCGCTCCAAAACGATGGTCGCGAAATGGCCGTGGTCTCACGCGAATCCGCGGTCGAGCTCGCCGGAGGCTCTGGCGTGCTCGTCGTTCCCGATGGCTTCGGTGGGTACCGAGGTCTGGCGACTCGATTTGGCGACGACTCGTTGGCCGTTGGACTCGAGTCGGGGAACGGGCTCGATTGGAACGAGGTAGAACTCTCGGGCGTGCCTGCCGATGCCACCGCTTCCGTCCTCCGAGAGCACGCCGGAACGTATGTTGCTCTCTTCGAGCGATTCGACGCTGATACGGGCACGAAGGAGTTCCTCATAGGAACCTCGATCGACATGGCGTCCTGGGAATTGTCAGCACCGCTCGAAGGATCGAACATCTTCGTCACCGAGCTTGCCGTCGGATCCCCTGGCGTGATCGCGATCGGTGACAACCTCGGCCCCGACGTTTGGGTCGGTCCAATAGGCGGACCCTACGAACGTGGTGAGCGTCTCGACGCAAGGTCAGTGTTTGGGGTAACGACACTTGACGGCGAGTTCCTTGTCGCTGGTCGTTCGAGTCCGGGCATCACCCTTTTCACCTCGACGGACGGTCGGGCCTGGCATGCCCGCGAGCTGACATCGCCCGGTGTCGCTGAAGCGGATCAGACAGCGAAAGTCGACGACGGCACGGTGATTCTCACCAACGTCACCGACGACGGGTCGGCCACGCTCATCTCGAGTGACGGCGGGCTGACATGGAGCGCGCTCGACTCGCCGGCTGGCCGAGGCGTGTCGGTCAGCGCATCGACGATGGGATTTCTCGGCAGTGATGGCGCAGGGGCCGTTGTAGCCGTCGCAGATGACGCCACATTCACCACCGCCCGGATCGATGTGGCCGCACCGGATCGGCTCTCGCTCGTGGCTGTGGGCACCGACGAACTTGTCATGGTGCGAACCACTGAGTCTGGCGTCACGTGGATTGTCGCTTCGCGGTAATTGACGCCGGCAAGGACGCCGCCGAAAGAAACAACGCTCTCGTTGCGTCATCGGCCGGAAAGAACAATTCGATTCTCTGATCGAACAAAGCGATGTCTTCTGCCGATCCAAACTGCGCAATCGTTGAGAACAACGAAACCTGGAGCTCGTCGATCTTGAACACGGCCGGTAGTGCCGGTGGCAACGGCGATGTGCTCGGCGGCCTTATCTCGTCATCGGTCAATAGCGACGCGATCGCCGCGTCGAGAACGTCATCTCCACCGACCGCTGCGCTCTCGGTCCGGAGGCGGGTGAGGACGAAATAGCCGACCTCACTCCAGTTGACGATCTGCGACCGAACCTTCCGATCGTGGACCAACACGTCGATCATGTTGATCTCCGCGTCCAATCCGAGCATCGCGAACATCATCGCAGCGGCCTGGTTGACGTCGAGCACATTCCAGTGTCGGTCGAGCACGATCGCGGGAAAGGGATCGTGCTGTTTCAATGTCCAGCTGATCGCCTGGCGGATCGGCTCCATCGCTTCGCCGTCGGGATCGTGCATCTGGTACAACGGGGCGAAGCCGGCTGCGCCGAGGAACCGGTTGCGTTCCTGACGAGGAACCTCGAGTACTTCGGTGAGGTGGAGGACCATTGGTCGACTCGGATTCGAACGCCCGGATTCGAGAAACGAGATGTGCCGAGGAGAGACATCTGCGACCGATCCGAGTTCGAGTTGGCTCATTCGGCGCACCCCGCGCCACTCCTTCAACACGAGTCCGAACGTCGATGTCATGGTTGCACCGTAGAGCATCAGAGCTTGCGGGCGGGTAGCACGAACAGGGCGAGGAATCCGAGGTTTCCAATGACGTTGAGCCATCCACCTGAGGCGATCGAGCCGGTGCTGTCGATCACGAACCAGGTGGCCATCGTCGTGAGAATGAGTCGCTTCAGAAGTGCGGGGTGATCCTGGGCGAGCGAGTCGGTCAGAAGCCAGAAAAGCACACCCCATGAGGTCATCACGCCGCCCAAGATCGCGGCGAGGAGTTGTGCCTCATCGGCAAATATCGGCGCATCCCCGAGCGGCCAAAAGAGGAGGTCGGCAAAGTATCGCATTGGGCCGTCGGTGAGTGTGTGTGATCCGAGAGCGATGAGCAGGCCAAAGCCGATGGTTGCGATCGACGCGAATTTGAGCTCCGTGGCCGGAGAGAACCGTTCGGGCTTTTCGCTGGTGTCTTGTGAAGTGTTGGTGTTTCGCGAGGCGGCAGTGGTCATGTCTCCATCGAAGCGATTTGAGGTAATCAGCACAATTACCTGAGACGTAATCGTCGAAGGTCGCAGGTGCTCAAAACGCTTCGACAAGAGACTCGCGGCCAAGCGAACACCTGTATGGTTGAGCGCGTGTCGAGCACTCTCATCGAAGGTCTGAACCCCGCCCAAGAAGATGCTGTCCTGCACGTGGGCGGACCGCTCCTTATCATCGCGGGCGCTGGCTCGGGGAAGACCCGCGTCCTGACCCATCGCATTGCGCATCTCATTCAAGAACACGGCGTTTCGCCCTTCGAGATCTTGGCGATCACCTTTACGAACAAGGCCGCCGACGAGATGAAGACGCGAGTGGGTGCGCTCGTTGGACCCGTTGCAGAGAAGATGTGGGTGAGCACCTTCCACTCGGCATGTGTGCGGATTCTGCGGCGGGACGCGAGCCGGCTCGGCTTCCCGTCGTCGTTCACCATTTATGACCAGGCCGATGCGGTTCGCCTGACCGGCTATGTGCTGCGAGACCTCAACCTCGACTCGAAGAAGTTCCCTCCACGCACTGTGCATGCCGCGATCAGTGCTGCGAAGAACGACTACAAGACCGTTGCTCAGTACACCGAAGCTGCGCAGACAATCTTCGAGCGCAAGATCGCAGAGGTCTACAGCGAATACCAGGCTCGCCTTTTGAAGGCAGGAGCCATGGACTTCGACGACCTGTTGTTCAACACGGTCGAGCTTTTCAGAAAATTCTCAGACGTACTCGAGCATTATCAACGACGGTTTCGCCACGTGTTGGTCGACGAATACCAAGACACGAACTCGGTACAGAACGCCATCGTCACGATGCTCGCAGAGGCCCACCGGCAGATCTGTGTAGTCGGCGACGGCGACCAGTCGATCTATCGCTTCCGCGGTGCGGACATTCGCAACATTCTCGAGTTCGAAACGACCTTCCCCGACGCGACCGTCGTGCTGCTCGAACAGAACTATCGCTCCACCCAAACCGTGCTCGACGCCGCCAACGCTGTCATCGAGAACAACGAAGGGCGGAAGCCCAAGGAGCTGTGGACCGAACAGGGCGCCGGCGACAAGATCCTGCGGTACTTCGCCGATGACGAAGTCGATGAAGCGCAATGGGTCACCCACGAGCTCGCTCGCATCCACGAGGGCGGCCTCCACCGCTGGGGCGAAATGGCGGTCTTCTATCGCACCAATGCCCAGAGCCGGGCGCTCGAGGAGTACCTCGTCCGGGTCAACATCCCCTACAAGGTGGTTGGTGGCACACGGTTCTACGATCGTCGAGAGATCAAAGATGCAATGGCCTATTTGAAGGCCGTCGTAAACCCTGTCGACGAGGTCAGCATCAAACGGGTTCTGAACGTGCCAAAGCGCGGGGTCGGCGACTCCACCGTCGCGAAGCTCGATCAATGGGCATCGATGATGGGCGTGCCCTTCATCGATGCATTGCGCAACTACGACGAGGCTGGCGTGTCCGGCCGCGCACCCAAAGGGATCGACGAGTTTCTTGTGCTCCTCGACGGGGCTGCCGAGAAGATCGCCAACGCCGGGCCCGCGGAGATGCTTCGGTATCTCCTCGACGCATCCGGGTACATGGCCGAGCTCGAAGAGGAACGCTCGATCGAAGCCGAGGGGCGACTCGAGAACCTCGCCGAACTCGTCGGTGGCGCTGAAGACTTCGAAACGGTGATCGAATTTCTCGAGCAGGTGAGCCTGGTCGCCGACACCGATTCGCTCGACGACGACGAATCACAGGTCGTCTTGATGACCTTACATTCGGCGAAAGGGCTGGAATATCCGGTCGTCTTCCTCATTGGGCTCGAGGATGGGGTCTTTCCCCACATTCGGTCACTTGGCGAGCCCCGAGAACTCGAAGAGGAACGGCGTCTTGCATACGTCGGCATCACCAGGGCCCGCGAACGACTCTTCTTGTCGCACGCGTGGAGTCGAATGCTGCACGGCACGACGCAGTACAACCCGCCGAGTCGGTTCCTCGACGAGATTCCCGAATCGCTCGTTCAGGATGCCGAGGGCAGCCGTTCGCGCCGCCGATCGTCGAGTTTCGGATCCGGAGGTCGCGGTTCGAGCAACTTTGGTTCCGGCGGTTATACATCGCGCGACCGCGAAACTGCCCGGGTAGCGAACCGTGAGTCGATGGTCGACGCTGCGATGAAACGCGCCGGGCCCATGCCGTCCGGCGCCGACGAGATCGGCCTCAAGATCGGCGACGATGTCACGCACGCGAAGTTCGGCGAAGGCATCATCATCGATATCACGGGGACTGGCGATAAAGCAGAAGCTCGGGTGCGTTTCCCGGGTGTCGGCGAGAAACAACTTCTCCTGAGCTGGGCCCCACTCGAAAAGCTCTGAACCGAGGCGCCATCTTTGCTTGCACGATGGCGGTCCTCGCGCTGTCGTCGATGTCGGGGAATCGCCGAAATGACAACTTGTTGTCAGATTCGTTGCACGCTCTGTGATTCACTGCTTATGGCGGCGGGACCCTAAAGTTAATGAGCCTGGCGGGGCTCAAAGACCGGAGAAATTCGGCCCCAGATGGTGGATTTTCTGGGGCCGAATTTCTCGTTTTCCCGCAAAGGTGTGTACTCGCGCTTTCCTACACACCTTTTGTCTGCGTTAGCCCGAGTAGCCCGCGAAGTCTTCCGGCGAGTGAATGCGGTTGATATCGATCACGAGTGTTCGGGCGTCGATGTAGACCGGGATCGGTGGAAGGCCATCGCCACCCTCGCCATAGACAGTGCCATCACAAGGGCTGGTGAACGTTCGACTCGCAACGCTCCACTGCACCGCACATTCTCGTGGTTGACCTGGCGGACGTGCATCGAACGCAGTCCAACCCTCGCCGGGGCCGTCTCCGACGTGCTGGAGCCAGATGTCGCGATCGCCGCTCGCAATGTCGGGCCAAAGGATCGGACCGTTCTCAGCGATCTCGTCGGCCATGTTGTCGGCGTTGATCGAACCGAAGTCGGTGTCGCCCAGAATCAGAGTATTTGAACGGGTTCCAAGGGTGATTGCGACGATGCCGATGACGATCGCAGCAACGACGGCCAAACCGCCAAAGATGACGGCACTTCGTATGTCGAATGATGGGCCTTTTGCGACAGGCATGAAACCGCTCTCTGGGCAATGGAACGCTGACTCAGCTGCCTAGTATCGCTGGTGAGGTCGACGATCACGACGTCCGACCATCTCGATGACGGAGGAACCCGTGGATCTGTTCGAGTATCAAGGCAAAGAGTTTTTTGCCCAGTACGGAATGCCGATATCAGCCGGTGAAATCGCCTTTTCAGTCGAAGACGCTGTGGCGGCAGCCGAACGCTTGGGAACACCGGTGATGGTCAAGGCCCAGGTGCACGCGGGCGGGCGCGGCAAAGCCGGCGGTGTGAAGTTCGCTGCAGATATCGATGCGGTCCGCGAACACGCCGGCAACATCCTCGGACTCGATATTAAGGGTCACATCGTTCAGCGAATCTGGATCGAGCAAGCATCAGACATTGCTGAGGAGTACTACGCAAGTTTCACCCTCGATCGGTCAGCGAAGAAACATCTCGGAATGCTCTCGAAGGAAGGCGGCGTCGAGATCGAGACCGTCGCCGAGGAAAACCCCGACGCGATCGCCAAGATCTGGGTCGACCCCGTCGTCGGTCTCACCGAAGCCGATGTGCGGGGATGGGTGGCTGCGGCCGACCTGCCCGACGCAGCAGTTGAAGGGTCGGTAACGATCCTGCAACAGCTCTACACCGCGTACGTGGAGGGCGATGCCGACATGGTGGAGATCAACCCGTTGATCCTCACGCCCGAAGGTGTCGTGCACGTCCTCGATGCCAAGGTGACCCTCGACGGAAACTCCGATTTCCGGCATCCGGACTACGCCCAGTACGACGAGACCCAAACCCGTGATGAGCGCGAAGCCGCTGCGCATGCAAAGGGGCTTCAGTACGTGGGCCTCGAAGGTTCAGTTGGGGTCATTGCAAACGGTGCTGGCCTGGCCATGAGCACCCTCGATGTTGTAAACCAGGTCGGGGGTAAGCCAGCCAACTTCCTCGACATCGGTGGCGGTGCAAACGCTGATGTTATGGCTGGCGCACTCGAGGTCATCAACAACGATCCGAACGTCAAGTCGATCTTCATCAACGTCTTCGGCGGCATCACCCGCGGCGAAGAAGTTGCTGAAGGCATCATCGAGGCCATGAAGCGAGTCAGTATCGACTCGCCGATCGTGATCCGCCTCGATGGGACCAACGCTCAGGAGGGCCGCGACATGCTCGCCCCTCACGTCGGCGCTGCCCTGATGATGGAAACCACAATGCTGAGCGCCGCCGAAAAGGCCGTTGCGCTGGCTGCCGGCTGAACACGAACGACTGAACAGGACTGAAGAACAATGGCAATTTTTCTCGATGAAAGCACCAAGGTCGTCTACCAGGGACTTACCGGCAGCACGGGCCGTTACTACGGCAACCTCAACCGCGAGTACGGCACAAAAGTTGTTGGTGGAACCCATCCAAAGAAGGCCGGCACCGAGGTCGACGGCATGCCGATCTTCGCCTCGGTTGCTGACGCCAAAGCCGAAACGGGCTGCAACGCCAGTTGTGTCTTTGTGCCACCGGCGGCGGTTCGAGGCGCAGTGATGGAAGCAGCAGAAGCTGGCCTGGAGCTCGTTGTTGTCATCACCGAAGGTGTGCCAATGCACGACGAGGCGTGGTTCTACAGCAAACTCAAAGCCGACTTCCCGGGCACACGTTTGCTCGGGCCGAACTGTCCTGGCATCATCAGCCCGGGCAAGGCGAATATCGGCATTACCGCCGGCCACATCGCAAAGGCCGGGGGCCCGGTTGGTGTCGTGAGCCGCTCTGGCACGCTCACCTATCAAGCCGTGTACGAGCTCCAGCAAAATGACATCGGCGTCACGACCTCGGTCGGTATCGGCGGCGATCCTGTTCCTGGAACGAACTTCATTGATTGCTTGGCCGCATTCGAGGCCGACCCCGAGACGCTCGCGATCATGATGATCGGCGAGATTGGTGGCTCGGCCGAGGAAGAGGCAGCCGAGTACATCAAGGCGAACGTGACCAAGCCCGTCGTTAGCTATGTCGCCGGAGTCACCGCACCTCCCGGAAAGAAGATGGGCCACGCTGGCGCGATCGTTTCTGGTGGAAAGGGCACCGCAGCAGCGAAGATGGAAGCTCTCGAAGACGCAGGGGTCAAGGTTGGGCTTAACCCAACAGAGGCAGGCGATCTCATGGCCGAGATCGTCAAGAACTTGTAGATGGCTCGCTGGACTTGGTTCGAAGGCGTAGGGCTCTTCGCGATCGTGCTCGCGGCGTGTTCTTCAGCCGATGATGCCCAAGCGTTACCCGACTCCAGCGCCCCACCGTCGTTAGTGGAGACGACAACGGAGGCAGTATCAGGGGGTCTCAGCGCTGCCGAGTATCTCTTCGACCAGAACGAGTTGCGAACATTCGAACTGATCGTCTCCGAGGACGATTTGGCGACCCTCGACGCGGACCCCGCTGCAGAGGAGTACGTCGACGGAACGTTGCTTTTTGAGGGGCAGGAACTGTCGGGGGTCGGGGTGCGTTACAAGGGATCGGTGGGTGCGTTCGTTGGTTGTCTGGACGGACCAAATCTGTTCGAGCCAAGTGGTGCCAAGACGTGCCCCAAACTCTCCATGAAGGTCAAGATCACCCACACGGACCCGGACCTCGAGTTTTTTGGCCAACGGCGCCTGCAGTTTCACGCAATGAATCTCGACCCCACGCAGATGCGGGAGAGGCTCGGTTATTGGCTCTTCGCGGAGATGGGCGTTCCGACGCCCAGAGCAGTTCATGCGCGGCTGCTCATCAACGGTGAGTTCGTTGGCGTCTTTGCGCTCGTCGAACAGATCGATGGCCGCTTCACCCGTGCCAACTTCGACGACGGCACCGGCAATCTCTACAAAGAGGTCTGGCCAACCAGTTCGGCTGCTGGCTTAGAAGACGAGGCAACGCCGATCAGCGCATATAGGGATTCGCTGAGAACAAACGAAGACGAGGACCCGTCGTTCGAGATCATCGATGGCTTTGCTCGAGCGATCATCGATGCTTTGCCCGACGAGCGTGGCAGCGTGTTGGCGGAGTACATGGACGTTGAAGCGCTCCTGGCCTACACCGCGGTCGACCGGACGATCCGCCACGATGACGGCCCGTTCCACTTCTATTGCGATGAACGCTGCTCGGCGCACAATTTTTTTCTCTACGAAGACCCCGCTGTTGGGCAGCTTCATCT
>JBLIMK010000027.1:0-35529 GCA_047638715.1 Verrucomicrobiales bacterium | reverse complement strand
GGGGCGACGCCGGTGTCGGCCACCACTGGCAGCGTGATCGAGCCCACATCATTGCTGAGTGTCACGTCGTCGCCAGCGGACAAGCCAGCCGAGGAGAGGGTTTCGGGATGTATCGCTGCGGTAGCTCCGCCAGCGAGACCGCTAAGCGAGGGGCAGAACGTGAGGATCGTGCCCTGGTCGTACATCTTGCGAGTCACGATCAGCGACAAGCCCGAACCGCCCGATTCACCGTCGACCGAGATGAGCGACGCATTCGGCGTGCCGATCGAGGATCCGGACAGCAAGAGGGACTCGCTGCCAGCATCGCGAATGTCGGCCAACGAAAGACCAGCGTGCAAGGGAGAGGCCTCAGCCAGTTCAGCCCACAGCTCATCAAGGTCGATGAAGCCGAGATCGGATCCGAGCTGTGCGGCAAGCTCAGCAGCGACCATCCAGTCGGGACGAGCAGTTCCGGGTGGTGTCACCTTGCGAGCGACCGGGCTGATCCGACCCTCGATGTTGGTGAACGTTCCTTCGACCTCGGTGGCGCTCGAGGCTGCGGGAAAGACGATGTCGGCGCCGGTCGAAGTGAAGTTCAGTAGACAATCGACGGCGATGAGATTTTCGACCTTGTTGAATGCTTGCTCGGCAAGCTTGGCGTCGGGGAAATCGGTGAGCGGGTCGCAACCGAGGAGGATCGCAACGTCGATTCCACCGGCCGCAGCACGGCGAAGCATCGCTTCGGTGTCCATCCCACGACGCGACGGTGCCGAGTCCCAGCCAGTCGGAGTCGTTCCGAGGCCGATCCGCCCGGGCAACACGCCAGGAGCGAGACCCATGTCGAGGGCGCCCATGATGTTGCCACGGTGCAAAGCGGGGAGGAATGTTGTGTCGGCCTTGGCGGCGGCAATCGTGGCCAGTGCCTTCTCGATGACCGAGCGGTCGTCAGCTAGTGAGCCGCGTCCGTAGATGACGGTGATCGGTCCGGCTGCGACAGCGTTCGTCGCATCGACCAGCGCGTCGGCATCGATGTCGATTCCGGTGGACGATGCGCCGAGGAGCGCACCGACGACGACACCGAGCTTTCCTGGTCCGGCGAGCAACGAATGTTTTGCATACTCGCTGAGCCCTGTTGTGCGAGGGCCGATCTCGATGATCGTGGCCTTGTCTTGTGTGGCTGCGTGGCGCAACCGCAAGAACAGGGCCCCGTGCGTTTCTTTTGGATCGACACCGAGGACGAGAACCGTTCCTCCTGGGCGACTCACGTCGGCGATCGTTGCCCGAGGAAGACCGAGGACGACTTCGGCATCGAGGCCGTCACCCATCTGCGCGTCGACATTGTCGGTACCGAGCACAGACTTGGCCAGCTTGGCCCACGCGTACTGCGACTCGTTGGACATCCGGGCTCCGCCGAAGACGGCGATTCGATCGGGATCGACGCCATCGAGAGCTTCGGCCGCCTTGCGGAGAGCGAGCGGCCATGAGGCAGCCACGAGTTGATCGCCATCTTCGGATGGATTGCCGAGGTCGTCGCCTCGGAGAAGAGGGCCGGTGACCCGAGCTTCAGAGTTCCATGCTTCGAAGCTGAATCGTTCTTTGTCGCTCAACCAACCCCAGTTGACGGCGTCGCTGTCGACCCCTAGGTACCGCAAAACTTCATTGCGCGAGCTCTGCACTGTGATGCGCGACCCGACCGAGTCGGTGGTGGCCGTCGACGGAGCTTCGGAGAGATCCCACGGCCGAGCCTTGAAGCGATACGGTTTGGCCGTCAACGCGCCCACCGGGCAGATCTGTACCGTGTTGCCTGAGAAATAGGACGAGAAGGGCTCGTCGGGGAACGTGTTTACCTCGGTCTCGTTTCCGCGGGCTTGGAAATGAATCAGCGGATCTCCAGCGACATCGGAAGCAAATCGGGTGCAACGATCGCACAGGATGCATCGTTCGCGATCGAGGTAGACGATGTCGCTGATCGGTAGCGGCTTCTGGAAGTGACGTTTCTCCTCAACAAAACGAGATTCGCCTGGTCCGTAGGCCATGGTCTGGTCCTGGAGCGGACATTCGCCACCCTTGTCACAAACCGGGCAATCGAGGGGGTGGTTGATCAGCAGAAATTCGAGGACGCCATCTTGGGCCTTCTTGGCAACGTCGCTCTCGGTCTGGACGGTCATGCCATCGGAGACTGAGAGCATGCACGACGGCTGCAGACCAGGTCCGCGGCCAGTATCGACCTCGACGAGACACACCCGACACATGCCGACCGGCTTCATGCGCGGGTGATAACAGAAGCGCGGAATGTAGACGCCATGACGCTCGGCGGCCTCGATCAGCAATTCACCCTTGTTCGCTGCGATCTCGATGCCGTTGACCGTGACGGCCACCGTGACTTCGTCAGCTTGTGGTTCGGTCGTAGTCATCGCCGCTGCCCTTCTCGACACTTCCGGTCGAGATCCGCGGACGCCCACGTGGTCACTTCGCTTCCCTGAGAGCACGCATGAAGGCGCAAATTTCTCATGCTTTCACCTTCACATCGGTACCAGCTTGTGCATCGGCGATCTTCGCTTCGAATTCGTGACGGAAGCGGCGCAGAGCCGAAACGATCGGTGCCACCGATGATGGACCCAGCGGGCAGATCGTGGTTTGACGAGGTGGAAACGGCACGGCTTCGAGCCCCTGAGATTCATCGGCGGCAACCGGGTACGGCCCGGGTGAGATGTTGTCACCAATGTCGAGAAGCAGGTCGATGTCGCCGGGACGGCCATGGCCGTCTTGGATGCGTTGGAGAATCTTCTCTTCCCAGCTCGTGCCCTCGCGACACGGCGTACACTTGCCGCACGACTCGCGAGCAAAGAATCGAACGATCCGGAGGCAAGCCTTCACGGCATCGGTGCTGTCGTCCATGATGATGATCGCGCCGGAGCCGAGCATCGTTCCAGCAGCTCCGACGGGTCGCGCCTCGAGCGGCAGACCGACGTGCTCGGGGAACAGCCACGGCGCCGAACCTCCGCCGGGGATGAACATTTTCAGCTCGTGGCCGTCTCGGATCCCCTGGCAGTAGTCGTCGCCGTAGATCAGGTCTTCATACGTGGTGACACCCTGCTCGACCTCGTACACCCCAGGACGTTTCACATGTCCAGAGACCGCGAACATTCGAGTGCCAGGTGAAGTCTCGCTGCCGAGTTCCTTGTAGGCCTCGGCGCTGTTCGACATGAGCCACGGCAGGTTCGACAACGTCTCGACGTTGTTCACGATCGTGGGCTGGCCGTAGAGGCCAACGGCCGCCGGGAAGAACGGTGGCTTCAAACGCGGCATGCCACGGTTGCCTTCGAGGCTTTCGATGAGCGCGGTTTCTTCGCCGACGATGTAGGCGCCAGCACCCCAGTGCAACACGATGTCGACCGAGAAGTCCGTGCCAAATATGTTCTGCCCGATGTAACCCTTGGCGTAAGCCTCGTTAAGGGCATCGGCGATGCGTTGTTGCGCAATCGCCATCTCGCCCCGGACGTAGAGGAAACATTGGGTGAGCCCGATTGCGTAACACGCGATCAGACACCCTTCGATCAGCTGGTGCGGATCGCGTTCCATGAGAAGACGATCTTTGTACGTGCCGGGCTCGGACTCGTCGCCGTTGACGACGAGGTAACGCGGCCACACCTCGGGTGGGCAAAAGCCCCACTTGATTCCGGCGGGAAAACCAGCGCCACCACGACCGAGAAGGGTCGCGTCGCGGGTGATCCCATGCACGTCTTCAGGTGACTTCTCGAGCGCCGCTCTAAAACCTTCGTAGCCACCGGTCGCTTCGTATCGTTCGATCGTGTAGCTGTCTTCATAGGTGAAGCGCGTTGTGACGATCTTGGTGCCCGGAGTCTCGACGTACCCAGGCGCGTGTGGAACGTAATCACCGATTGCCATCAGCTGTCCTTGGTCGCAACGGTGAGCCACACCGGTGCTTCGTTGATGAGTTCGGGAGCGATGATGTTCACGGTCTGGCCTTCGGTCATCGTCTGGCGAGAAAGGCCGAGCGTGCCGTGTGAAGGAATCGGTTCGCCAGGATTCGCCGTGATCAGTTTGTCCGGCGTGTTTCCAGCTCGAAGCGCAGAAACAATATCGTCGAAGTCATCCGTCGTGAGCCGAAGCCCGTAGCGATAATTCACTTGGATGCAGGGCGCTTCGGTGCATGCCGCGATACATTCGACGTCTTCGATCGTGAACATTCCGTCGGCCGTCGTACCTCCGGCACGGATGCCGAGCGTTTGTTCTGCGTGTTCGAGAAGCTCCTCGCCGCCGTTGAGCTGGCAGGCGATATTCGTGCAGATGTTGAGCATGTACGTGCCGACCGGATGCAATTTGAACATCTCGTAGAACGTGCACGTGCCCTTGACCTCGGCCGGGGTGACCCCGACGAGTTCGGCCAGGTGCACCATTGCGGCGTCGGAGACATAGCCGTCTTGCTCTTGGGCGAGATGCAGGAGGGGGATCAGCGCCGACTTGGGCCGCGGATACCGGCGAATGATGTCGTTGGCAAGCTCCACATTTGCGTTGGACAGGCGGCTCATCGATCGACCTCGCCCATGATTGGATCCACGCTGGAAATGACCGCTACCGCATCGGCCAAGAGCCCGTTTTGCATCAGGTGTGGCAGCGTTTGCAGATTAACGAAACTCGGTGCTCGAACATGCATGCGATATGGGGTGGAGCTTCCATCGGACGCGATGTAAACACCGAGTTCACCTCGCGGGCTCTCGACGGCGACATAGGTTTCGCCGGCCGGCACCTTGTAGCCCTCGGTGAATATCTTGAAGTGATGGATCAGCGCCTCCATCGACTCGTCGATGCGAGCTCGCGGCGGAGGCGTGACCTTCTTGTCTTGGGCTCGGTAGTCGCCCGATGGCATCTTCTCGATGCACTGTCGGACGATCTTGATCGACTCTTCGATCTCGGCCAGACGAATGGCGTAGCGATCGAACGAGTCGCCATATTCGCCGACCGGAATCGAGAACTCGACCTCGTCGTAGGCCAGATACGGCATGTCGCGGCGCAGGTCCCAACTACTTCCCGCCGAGCGAAGGATTGGGCCTGTGGTGCCGAGTGCGAGGCACTCGGCCTCGTTGATCACACCGACGCCCTGGAGGCGGTCGCGCCAGATTGGCTGACCGTTCATCAAGATGTGGTATTCGTCGAGGCGAGGCTCGAGCAACTCGAGGTATTCGAGTAGATCTTCTTGCCAGCCGTCGTGCAGATCAGCAGCCACTCCACCAGGACGGATGTAGTTGTGGTTCATGCGAAGGCCGGTGACCTTCTCGAAGAAGCGCAGCAGCGGTTCGCGTTCGCGCCAGCCGTAGATCATCATGGACACAGCGCCGAGGTCCATGCCGTTCGTCGCCATGAACAACAGATGCGAGGCAATGCGGTTGAGCTCGGTCATGAGCATGCGAATCCACGTCGCACGCTCGGGGATCTCCATGCTGAGGAGGTTCTCGACCGCCAAGCTAAAGGCGAGCTCGGTAAAGAGCGGCGCTGCGTAGTCCATGCGAGTGACGTTTGTGCACCCTTGGAGATATGTGAGTTGTTCGCCCGTCTTCTCCATGCCCGTGTGGAGGTACCCAATGATCGGCTTCGAGCGAAGGACAGTCTCGCCTTCCATCTCCAACATCAAACGGAGCACGCCGTGGGTCGATGGGTGTGACGGGCCCATGTTGATGATCATCTTCTGATCGCCGAACTCGTCCTCGGGCATGAGCGAGAGAGCTGCGGCTTCGGCCTCGGACATACGCAGGACAGCGTTGTCGCGACTCATGACGCGATCGGCGCCGATGAGAATCGCCTCGTCGGTAGCTGAGGTTTGTTCTGCACGCGTCATGCGTTCACCAGGGTTCTGCTCATGGCTGTCAGGGTTCTGCTCATGATCGTCCCGGTGCGCCCTTGAACTGCACAGGGATGCGCCCAACGTCGAAGTCTTTGCGAAGTGGGAAACCGTTCCACGTCTCGGGCATGAGGATTCGGCTCAGGTCGGGGTGTTCATCGAATCCAATACCGAACATGTCGAATGCTTCACGTTCCATGGCCTCAGTGCCGGGGAACATGTCGAACAACGACGGCACGGACGCGCCATCGGCCACCTGGCATCGAACTCGAATGCGCTCGCGCCGTATATGGCTGATCATGTTGATGACGACTTCAAATCGTTCTGGATCGACGCTGGCGGGAAGATCGCTACGCACATGGTTGAGATAGTCGACGCCGCAAAGGTCGACGACCTGCTGGAAGCCGTCACTCAGGAGCTCGCCGAACAGGTCGAGATACGACTCGGCATGGACGAACAAGACCGTCTGGCCAAACGCTTCGCGTGCTGGAACGCCGTGGAGCAGATCCTCTTCGGGCGCTGCGCCCTCATCGGTATCTTCAGCGTCGATATCTTCAGCCATAACTACGACCGGCCAATGGCGACCGGCACCTGTCCATCACGCTGGGCAACCTCGATCGCTGCACCGCCGCCATTCTCTCCCCGACGGCGCATAACTTCGCCGTTCTGGATCGAATCGTGGAGGGTGAAGATCGAGTGCAACAGCGTTTCGGGACCGGGAGGGCAGCCAGGCGCGTAGACATCGACGGGAACGATCTGGTCGACGCCCTGGACGATGGCGTAGTTGTTGAACATGCCACCACTCGATGCGCAAACACCCATGGAGATAACCCACTTGGGCTCAGCCATTTGGTCATAGATCGTGCGAAGAACTGGTGCCATCTTCTGTGAGACACGACCGGCGACGATCATGAGATCGGCTTGGCGAGGTGAGGCTCGGAAGACTTCCATCCCATACCGAGCCATGTCGTAGTGGCCAGCACCTGTGGCCATCATCTCAATGGCACAGCACGCAAGACCAAAGGTCGCTGGCCAAAGGCTTCGAGCTCTCGACCAGTTCACGAGATCCTCGACCCGCGCCGTGATCACGTTGTGCTCGAGACCCGCAAGGCCGTCATCGAGAACGGTGCGGCCGGACGTCTCGTCCTTAAACAATCCCATCTCAGGCCGCCTCAGGATTGGTTGGAAGCGCCGACTGGATCTCGGCCTCGAGTCGGCCTTCGCCGCCGACGCGACGCACGGTCGATCTGGTGGTGCGTTCTGCCGATACGCCAGCTTGCAGGCGACGAGCCTGATGCACGGGCCCCCACTCGAGCGCACCGTTTCCGACGAGATAGATGAAGGATTCAAAGACGGCGAAAGCGAAGATCAGGATCGCGACGAGGCCGAAGGCTCCGAGGCTCTGATGCGCAACGGCCCAGGGATAGAAGAAGATGAGCTCAATGTCGAACACGATGAAGATCATCGCAATGAGAAAGAATCGAACCGGAAAACGCTCCGGGGTCTCCTTCGCTGGCTCGATCCCACACTCGTAAGCGGAGTTCTTCTTGTCGTTCGGGCGCTTCGGGGCGAGCAACCGTGACGCCACAAAGCTCACCGCGGCAAAGAGGATGCCGAGCACCATCAGCCCAACAAGCGGCAAGTACTGCACGCCTAAGCCTCGGTCTCGTAGTCGTCTACGCGGGCCATTGTTGCCAAGTCACGCAGGTGCAACATGTACGCGAGGGCGGTGAAGATCAACAACGAACCGAGCATGATCATGGCCGGTGGGAAACGTAGGTTACCGAGATCACGAACCATCACGATTGAGATGATCGGGGCATCCTCGTCGACTGCGGGGAACTGCGGAGCTTGACCCTCCTTGACGACCAGTGCGTCTGCGTCGATCGCTTGCAGTTGCACGACGGCGTACTCGGTTGGACTCGTGATGCGCGCTGAGTTTCGGAGCCATAACCAACCACGTTCGAGGTTGTCCCCACAGAAGGTGCAGTCGGGATCGTTGTCGCGGTTGATGTCGCTCATCCGAGGTTTACCGCCAATGCGGAAGGCATCGAGGAATTTGAACTCGGCTTGTGAGTCGAACTCGAACCCGTCCTGTTCCAGGATGGCTGCGCCTGCGGTCGACTGGGCCTCTCCGGCCTCACCGGTGCTCATGATGGTCCAGCCGTCGAGATCGGGGATCAGACCGGTAGCTTCAGCCTCTTCGACAAATTCAGGCGCCACGGACATTACCTGAGACAAGGTGGTCGACTCGTTGCGCTGGACATTGCGTCGCTGCTGGGCGTTGATGTCGTCAGCGGTCATCTCAGCGAACGCCGGATCGCTCATGTCGAGATCGGCGGTGAACTCGGCCATGGCTTCGGAAACGCCATCCATATCGGACACTAAGCCCGCTTGGGCGACGAGGATGCCGAGGCCTTGCAGGTCGGTGGGATCGGGCAGAGATGTGGCACGTTCCACCGACGACTGGCTGATTTCAGCGCGGTTGAAGTCGAGGACCTGCCAGCTGACGGATTCACCCACGAAACCAATGCCACGAATCCACCAGAAGCCACCCATGATCGTCATCCAGCCAAAGAAGGCCGCGAGAGCGATGAGCGATGCCAGGCGAATGCCCGAGTTGGTGGCCAGAATCAGCCAGATCGATCCGAACAACACGATCACGCCTGTCGAAACGACCAGGATGCCGCGGATTTCAGGGTCGAAGCCGATTGCGGCAAGAAGCGACAGCATTAGAGGCTCCTCTCGTATGCCACGATTGCGGCGATCTGTGCTTCGGTGAGAATCGCGGGCCAAACGACCGTGTCGGCCCCGGCCACATCCTGCACGAAGCCTTGAACATGTTCTGGCTGGACCTTTGGATCGAGGCTTTCGTCGAGACGGAATGCAAAGCCCGGCATCTGACCGTCACCTTGCCCTGCGATGCCGTAGCGCTGCCCGTTGGCCGAACCCCTGCGAATGAAATCGATCATCTGATCTTCCTGCGGGAACTGACGCACGGTCGAGCCGTTCGTGAGGTTGGGACCGAACCAGCCGCCACCTTGCACGTGGCCAGCGACCTCGGCTCCACTGTCATCGATGATCGTGGTGAGCGGATCGCCGTTCAGGTCGAGATCGTTCGCACCGTCATAGGACCATCCCGATGTGTGGCATCGGGCGCAGCCGTAGCCGCCCGCGTCTGCCCGGTTGGTGAAGAGCAACTCGCCGTACGTGAGGTAGTCGGGATGGCTCGGATCGGAGATCTCACCGAGCCAGTCGGCCATCTCGTCGGTGGTGAATTCGTCACCGATCTTTTTCTGGACACTGCTGAGGACAGCCTGGGCCTCTTCAACAATGCTGCCCACGCCGGTTTGTTGCGCCCCGGCTAGGCCAAATTGGGCCTCTTGGAGCTCTGCGTTAAGAGCAGGATCGCGGCGCACCATTTCGAGTCGAGCGCCCTCGACCAAACCGTCGAACACGGCTGCCTGCACAGCATCGCCGTCCTTTTGGATCGAACGTAGATAGGTGATGAGGATGTCGATCTGTTGCTCCGTGAGCGGGCCGCCACCAGGAGCGCCCCACGCCGGCATCACACCGTTGCGACCGAAGTTCAGCGTGTAGATGACCTCTTCTTCGCTGAATCGAGTGAGAACGGAGGTGAGGGACGGCGCGACCCAGTCGACGGAAGCAACGAAGTTGCCGCTCCCAGCTTCAGTGATCGCAAAGGCTGCAACGCCTCCTGCTCCACCGCCACCGTGACACGACGAGCAGCCCTCTTCAAAGGACTCTGCACCATCTTCGGTCCAGAGCTCGAGGATGTTCTCGACATAACCCTCTTGACGTCCTGGTTCACCGAGCCAGTAGAGCGGCAAGGCAATGCCGATGATCGACAGCAGAACCAGACCTGACATCAGGCTCTGGTCGAGCTTTCGGGTCTCGAGGATGTCGTCATCGAAATAGGGCTTGCGGTTCGCGGCGAGTTCAACCTCCGCGCCCCCTTCACCTTTGGAGTCCAACAGGTTGAAGAGGAGGTATAGGACAAAGCCAACAATGACGATGGCAAAGATAACTAAGCCGACGTTGCGCACGGCGGTCTGAGCAAGGATCATCACGGTCTCTGAATCTAGGGGAACAACGGGGCCGGTCCTGCGTTTTGCTCAGGCCGATTTGAACGAATAGGGGTTAGTGCGAGGAAGCGCCGAGGCAACTCGGGCCCTCTCGCTCTTGTCCGGTGGTGTTTGTGCCAATGGCCGGGCCACCGACGATGTTGCCGGTATTGACCTTTAGTACGCCACCGTCGACGGACATAGCGAAGAAATCCATACCTCGGGGAGCGGGTCCGCCACGCTTCTCGCCGACCTGGTTGTAGAACGAGCCGTGACACGGGCATTCGAAGTATTGCGAGCTACCACAGTCCGGGACACGACAACCGAGGTGTGGGCACTTTTGATAGAGCGCTTTCACTCCGGCCTCGATCCCCGGCCACGCTGGTGTGCTCGCGTAGACCGGTGCGGCCTTCTCGAGCGCTCCTAGCGGGAACTCGGTAATCCACATACGGCCCTCAGGGCGGTACAGGAAGCCGCCACCGGCGCGAATCTCATTCAAGACGTCGGTCACGGGACCGACCGTAATCTCGCTGCCGAAGCCTTCAGAGGCGCCCGGCCAGAGTTGGGCGATGACGGCAAGGCCGAATCCGGTGAGATTCAAGCCAAAGACCGCAATTATGGCCCGGTTGAGGAACTGTCGTCTGGCGACGCCGACGACCTCGGGGTCCGGAGCCACCCATGGTTCGATCGCCGAGTCGTCGACCGGAACCACTGCACCACCGCGTTGTTCGATAGCGGTACTGCGCTCGAGTTCTTTGCCGGTCAGCCCAGACTCCGCGGCGGCCGCGCTAACGGAAGCCTTGACGCGCTCACGATCGCGGTCGCGTCGACGAGTCTCCGCGGACAACTCGCTAATTGCGACGTCGGAGTCTTTGCGTCGGCTGGAGGCGAACAGCAGAATCGCAGCGAGAAGGACGAGTGCCACGATGGCGGAGATAGCAGCAGCAGTCATATCAGTACCTTCCTAGAACTCGAAGAATAGGCCGTCGGACCACGGCATGATGAAGTTAAACCCAGGTCCACGAAAGAATGATCCGATCATGACCAGGGTGGCCCAGTAAAAGAGATGGATGGTTTGCAGCGAGATTGCGAACTTGCGATCTTCAGGCTTCATCGATGGGTTCCGATCGATGTAGGGCGCAAGGATCAACAGGAACATGCCCATACCCGGGATGGTCACACCAGCGACCATTGGGTGGAACATCGTGAGCAGCTCTTGCAGGCCGAGGAAGTACCACGGTGCCTTGGATGGGTTTGGCGTCTCGTTGAAGTTCGCCAGTTCGAGCAACGGTGCGTTGACGAAGACCGAGAAGATCAGCATGAAGGCCAGTATGAAGAGGCAACAGACGAACTCGATGACCAAAAGGTGCGGCCAGGTGTGCACCTTGTCCTGAGGCAAGGCTTTGACATCTTGGATCGAGCCGGACTTCACGACGGTGAGTAGGCGTTGGGTGTGCCCACCTGGTCCGGTGGCTATGGGACCTACGGGCGCTGCGGTCACGGCGGTTCCGACTCCGCCGGCTGCGGCCGCTGCTGCTGTTGGGGCGACTTCGACCGCTCCCCCGCCATCGGCCTTGGTCTTTGCGGCCTTCGACCGTTCGAGAAGATGCGCAGGGATCTTTGACGCGGTCTCGGACTTGGGTGCATCGTCGGCCGCCGCAGGAGTGTCCGCTGCCGGCGCGGCATCGGCATCGGCTTTGACGCGAGCTTCCGCCGCACGTTTGCGCAGGTGTTCAGGAATTTCAGTCATGTCTGATTCCCTTCTCTACAACGGCCCGGAGATGCCGCCGTCTTTGCGGACTCTCCAGAAGTGGATGGCCATAAAGATCACGGTGATGAACGGTAAGAAGAGCACGTGGAGGACGTACCAGCGCAGCAGCGTATCGGTACCAATCTCGACGCCACCGAGGAGCACGAAGCGAACCTGCTGACCAAAGACGGGGGTGTAGCCCATCATGTTGGTACCAACGGTCACTGCCCAGAGAGCGAGCTGGTCCCAAGGCAAGAGGTAACCAGTGAACGACAGCAACAGCGTGAACTGCAAGAGCATCACGCCGATGACCCAGTTGAACTCGCGAGGTGCCTTGTAGGCGCCGTGGTAGAAGACGCGGGCCATGTGCAAGAAGACCGACAACACCATGAGGTGCGCCGCCCAGCGGTGCATATTTCGCACGAGCAGTCCAAAGGTGACAGCGGACTGCAGCTGGAAGATGTCGTCCCACGCCTGCGCGGCGGTTGGGCGGTAGAAGAACATCAAGAAGATGCCCGTGATCGTGAGGAGAATGAAGGTGAAGAAGCTGATGCCACCGAGGCAGAGCGTGTAGCTGACCTTCACCGCGTGACGCTTCACCTTCACGGGGTGCAAGTGGTACAGCACCGAGTTCATGATCACGTAGGAGCGGTTTCGCGGGCTGTCGCTGTACCCCTTGCGGAAGATTGAGCCTGGACGAAAGATCGAGCTCCAGGCCTTTGAGCCCTGGGTGCTGTCGATCAGTTCGTTGGTCTTCTTCTGGAGTTGTTGTGAAACCGGCAGCTTGTTCTTTGCCACTTGGTTACTCCTGGTCGTTCGGTGTTGAAGAGGGCGGTACTGGAAAAAGAAGGAATGAGAAGTGCATCAGCTGAGGCGCATGCCGTAGCCGTAGCCGTGGGTATTCGTGCGTTGGTGCAGGTCGCCATCGGCATCGGGATCGCTGATCTTGCCCAAGATGATGACGCCGGTCGGGCAGCGGTCGACGCACAGGGCACAGCGGGTGCAGACGTCGTCGTCGATGGTGAAGATTACGTGGTCGGAGGGGTCGAGTCCGGGTTGTTCGGTACCGATGGCTTCATCGATAGCGCTGGGCGAAACCATGAAGATACATTTCCACGGGCAGATGTCGACGCAGCCTTCGCACATGATGCACTCGGACTGGTCGATGTGGATGAACTGCTTGGGTTTGACCGCGGCCGACAACCAGGCCGCATCGACCTCTTGGAGGACGTAGTCGTCCCGAAATTCGGGCATCGGCGGGTTGGCGTCGGTAGTCGACACTTAGCGCGCTCCCTCGCGGATGAGCGGACGACCGAATTCTGACGGTGTCTCGACAACTTGTTCCTTCGCCTGAGCGCGAGCGGCGCGGGTTTGCCAATGGTTCCAGTACCAGATGTTGGCGGCGAGGAAGACCACGTGGATGAGAACGGCGATGATGTCGCGCAACACGATCATCGGGATGTTGAAAGGGAACCAGCCACCTGCGGATTGTGAGCGGAGGATCCCGAAAAGTTCGAAGTTGACATCGGCGCGCCATCCGAGGCCTTTGTCGGCCCATTCGAGCCAGTAGTGGGGAACGACGCCGTAGATCCAGAAGAAGACGTAGAAGACGTAGAGGGCCGCGACCATGGCCTCGCCCCAGGTCATCTTCTTGTCGACCGGCGTTCGGGCCACGTACCAGTGGTAAACGGAGAGCGACAATACCGTGACGATCAATGAAACGATGAACTCAACCATGCGTAACCTCAGCCATGTTGGTCGTGCTCTCCTCGCGGGGCATTTCGGGCGGTCATTTCGAGTCTTCCAGAATCCTGATCGAGTGCGCAGTGTTCTCGCTCGTGAATCTAATCACAAGTGTAGAGGGCAGTGTTCGTCAATCCCTGGCACCGCCCGAGGGTTTATCACGCGACTTTCATCCTCTCCACATTCGGTCCAGGGTGACAATAGTCGCTTCGAAATGCCAGACTCGGTTCGTTGGAGTGGAGTGTCCACTCCTACGCTTCGCGCCGTAGCTATCGTAGAAATTTCAGCGCCGCAGCCCGCCGAAAAAGGCGTACGCTGCAGCGTTGTTTAGTTCCGCTATCCAAACTCCCGGAACGAATCACCCACAGCACCGCGAGGAGAGGGTCCCTTGACCGAAATCCCTGAACACCTGTTGAAGCGCTCTGCCGAGCGCAAGGCAGCAATGGCCGGAGAGCCTGCACCCTCGGACGCTCCTGTTGCTGGGACAGCTGTCGAGCCTGCCGCTACAGCCCCGGCGGTCGCTGCAGCGTCGGTTCCAGATATCGCTCCAGAACCCGAGCTGGTTCGGACCGCGCCATATGTCGAGGCCTATAACGCTCGCAAGAAGATGCCCTACTGGATCATCCCTGTCCTATTGACCCTCCCCGTCTGGGCCGCCATGTACGTCGGCACGCTCGAGCGTGTTCCCCAGGGCCTCACCGGCCTCCTCGGCGAAGGCGAAGAGCTCTACGTCGAATCTGGGTGCTCTGGTTGTCATGGTGCTGAGGGCGGCGGCGGTATTGGCCCCGAACTCGCCGACGGCGAGGTTCACATCACATTCACTTCGATCGAGGATCAGATCGTCTGGATCGCGAACGGCTCGGCCCAAGTTGGCACCGGCAACGCGTACTCCTCATCGGACTCGACTCGCCCCCGGGCGGTCAGTGGACAGATGCCCGGCTTTGGCGCAGGCGCCTCAGACGAGCTCGATGTTGAACAGCTGCTCGCGGTGACCTTGTTCGAACGAACCCAGTTCGAACCAGACGAAGCAGCGGCTCTACGCGACCTTCTTCTCGCCGAGCAGATGAACTTGCTCATCGAGACCGGCGAACTCGAACCACTCCTCGAAGAACAGGGCCTCAGCTTGCACGACGTGCTCGACGCCGAGAACCTCACCGCCGACATGATCGGCGACTACCTCGCACCCGCTCGAGCTGCGATAGCCGAGACCGAGGGCTGACAAACGTGACCGTCACGCTGACCACCCCCGAGGTTCGATCAGCGTGGGTTGCGTCAAAACGTGCGGTCCCGGCACTCGGACTTGCCGGTGTCTGTCTTGCGGCGGCCTTCACCGAAGTTGCTTCAGAAGAAGGACAGGTTCTTTGTCCTTACCGCCTGGTGACGGGCGGGTGGTGTCCCGGATGTGGATGCACCCGAGCGCTCGGCGCGCTGATGCACGGCGATCTTCGCGGATCACTCCTGCTCAACCCGTGGACGGTATTGGTGCTGGCTCAGGTGGCCTTCATGGCGACGTGGATTCTCGGTGCGCCCGAGGCTGCACGTTCGTGGTGGCGCCGCAACGACTATTCGGTTCTCAAGATAAATATGGCTGTCGCAGGGATCATCTGGATCGCTCGCCTCGCAGCCGGCGTCATTCCGCTGCCGTTCTAGGCCCGCAGCCGTTCTCAGCAAAATCTTGAGGTTGTCGGAGTCAGCTCGCGGGAACGTTTCTTATGTCGATGCGGTGTTCGGTCGAGGCAATGTTGACCAAGAATGCGGTCACGTCGGACGCCCGCAGAGCGTTGAGCACGTCTAGCTGCGTTTGCCGATCGATGATTCGCTCAAACGGTTCATACGCCTCGTCGAGGAGTGCCTCGATGAAGAAGCCGTTGCCGATGAAGTTGTACTCCGACGTGAGAATCGAGATGGACTCGTTGAAGTCGTCAGCTGTCAGCGCTCCGGCTCGAAGTGCATCGAGTTCGGCTTCGACGGTTTCGGCAATCTCATCGATGCGTTCGGGATCGCCATCGATGGAGATCAACAGCTCGGCTTGATCACCGGGGTCGCTGAACTCGATCCGAGCAGAGCCTCCGTAGGTTGCGCCCAAACGTTCGCGCAGGACCGTGAAGATTCGATCGTTGAGGATCGTGGCCGTCACGTCGCTGAGAACCTGATTCTCAATCGTCTCATCGGCTTCGCCAACAATGAGCAGCCGGTAGGAGCCGCCCGATGATCCCGACCCGACCGACAAGCGTTCGTTGACCTCGCCCGGAAGAGGCGGTCGTTTCGGTGAATCACTCGTCGTGGCCGCGGGAAGCGAACCCAACCAAGTACGGGCGAGGTCGATAACGACGCCTTCGGAGACATCGCCAACGATGATCACCACGTGGTCATCGAGCGACGCGAATCGATCGTTCCAGATTTCGAGAGCCCGCTCGGTGGTCAGCGCATCGATTTCGGCGCGGGTCGGCGCCGCGGCCAACGCCCCTCCCCCGGTCCGCGCGTCGGACACGGCGACAGAAACGGCGGAACGAGAGTCCAACCCGATTCGGTCGATGCGATCCCTCGTGGCCTCGACCCGTTGTCGGAACGGGACATCGTCGATTCGTGCTTCGCCCATCGAGAGGTGCAACAGCTGAAAAAGTGTTTCAAGGTCGTTTACTCCGGCCGAACCCGAGAACCCTTCGCTGAAGTCGGCCAGATACGGGCTGAGTGACGCTGTCCGTTGCGCGAGGTATCGACGGATCTGAGTTGGGTCCCACTCGCCGAGACCACTATTGGCAATTGCCGAGACCGCCGTCGGCGCCACTGGACCGTCCTCGGAGCTGAGCATCGCTCTGCCTCCAGGTGACTGACTTAGCAAATTCACCTGCTGCTCAGAGATATCGGAGTTTATGTAGAGCACCCGAATCTCGTTGTCGAACTCGAGTTCGAACCCTCGGTACTTCTTCAAGGCACGGCGCGTGCCGTCGTCGGACACGTCGGGCTCTTCGATCAGCACGTCGATCTCGACGGTGTCGTCGTCGAATGCATCCACGATTGCCTGCGAAGCTTGTTCGACGGCCTCGCGATGTTCCTCCGACGTCCCGCCCCGAACCTCGTCGGGTGCAACCACGATGACGATCGGCTCGGCGGAGGTGACCAGCCAGCCGTAGTGATTGTTGATGTCGCCGAGCGTGAGTGAGTCGAAGAGCGCAAAGTACGCGTCGACCGTGTCGTCGATGGAACGAAGATCTGTGCCCGAGAGGTAGTGGGCGACGAACTGGTCAGCAAACTGTGCGTCTTGGGTAGTCCCAAAACCCGCGAGCGCTTGTTCGAGACTCACGCCGAACGCGTCGAGCACGGCGTCCAACTCGCGCTCGGTAAAGGGATTCTGAATATTGCCCTGCAGTTCGGACATGAATACTTCGGTGCCTTGCACGAGGTCTTCGGCATCGAAGTTGAACGACAGGTAGCTGAGTTCGTCATTCCAGCTGAACTTGGTGGCTCCGGCCCGAATGAGGTCGAGCCGGCCGGTCTGAACGCCTTCGTTCAAACGATTGTTCAGCATCGTCGCGATTATTAGTTCGGTCGTGTCGTACTCGAAACCGCCAACGGTGCTCGTGTCCCACGTCTGGATCGGAATGTCGACGCTCACGTACGAGTCCGCCACGCTCGGCTCGATGAGCACCTCGACGAATGGCTTTTCACGCAACTCGTCGAGCGCGGTCTGAGGATATGGGGATGCATCGCCGCGGCCAGCAATGTGGGAGAACCGGTCCCGGAGTTCAGACTCCATATCGTCGAGCGAACGATCGCCGACGACGATCACCGCCATGTTCTCGGGGCGATACCACGTGTCGTAGAACGCTCGCAGATCGGCCGCGTCCAGGGCGTTCACCGTGGCGGCCGTCCCGCTGACGTTGACTCCCTCGAAGGGCGTCGCGAGGTGATACGCATCCTCGAAGAAGACATTGACCAGGCCATCTCCAGATTCGTCCCGAAGCCGAACTTCCTCACGTACGACCGGCGCCTCAGCCACAACCTCATCTGGATCGATCGTGGCCGCCGAAGCCCACTCGGCGAGCACGTCAAACGCAACCTCGACGTTGTCGCCGCGGTCTTCGACCGTCATCTGGTACACCGTCTCAGTGTCATTCGTGTAGGCGTTGAAATCAGGTCCGATCTCCGCGCCAATTCGCCGGAGGGCATCGTCGACCGTATTGCCTGGGAACTTCTCGGTCCCGTTGAACATCATGTGTTCGAGAAAGTGTGCTGCACCGGTTCCGAGCGGATCCTCATTTACACCTCCGGCATTAACAGCGAGGCGCATCGAGATCGAGCCTCCCGGGCTGTCGTTCGACATGAGGTAGTACGTCAATCCGTTCGATAGTTCACCGATTCGAATCTCGTCCCATACCTCGAGCGGTGTCGGGTCGGGGTCCTCGATCGTGAACACGAGCTCGCGAGGTGCCTCGCTGGTCGTGATCGTCGACTCGGTCGTGGCCAACGGGTCAGAAACTGCAGGCGACGACGTATTGGTCGTCACTGGTTCTGCTTCAGCGCCCTCTGAGTCGCTCGTACACCCGGCGGCAACGAGCGCTGCAGCGAGGACGATTGCCAGATATCGGACGATGTTTCTCAGCACAACCATTGCGCTCCATCGGCGAGGATGCCGCAATCGAATAGAGCTCACATCGATTGTGCTACCTCGGACATCACCGACACGGCCTCGTCAATAACGGCATCCGTGTGCGCGAGCCCGGGGAACAGAATCTCGTACGGACCGGGCGCAAGGGCGACTCCGCGATCGAGACATCCATGGAAGAACCCGCTGTACACGCCGTTCTCGGCGAGGACTTTCACTTCGTCGAAATTGGTCGGCGCTTCGGTGCCGAAGAACAATCCCACGAGCGGGCCGACCTGGGGAACCATCGCAGGAATTCCAGCAGCGGAGAACGCTCCCCGCATTCCGGCAGCGAGCCTGGTCGCGATGCGCTCCAGCTCGACGTATGCATCGGCGTCGAGGAGCTCGAGCGTGGCGAGACCAGCGGCCGTGGCGAGCGGATTACCTGACAAGGTTCCGCCTTGATACACGCCACCCAGCGGTGAGATGTGCGACATAATTTCGCGACTCGCTCCGTAACAGCCCACGGGCAGGCCGCCCCCGATCACCTTTCCGAACGCCCAGATGTCGGGCTGCACACCGAACCACTCCGTTGCGCCACCGCTGGCGAGTCGAAAGCCCGTGATGACCTCATCGAACAAGAGCATCGCCCCCGCCGCATCGCAGGCATCGCGCAACCCTTGCAAGAAACCTTCACTCGGCGGGACGAGACCCATGTTCGCCGCCACGGGCTCGACGGCGACGACGGCGATCGACTGATCGATCTCTGGGACGACGTTGTACGGGGCAACGATCGTGTCAGCGACGGCACCATCGGGTACGCCATCGCACCCGGAGAGTCCCTGATTCGCAATCCCGCTTCCCCCCTCGGCGAGAAGCGAGTCGCTGTGGCCGTGGTAACAGCCGGAGAATTTGATGATCGTGTCACGCCCCGTCGCGCCGCGCGCGAGCCGGATTGCGGACATCGTGGCTTCGGTGCCCGAGGAGGTCAGTCGAAGCATCTCCAGCCCTTGAACCCGATCGGTGAGAGCCTCGGCGAGTTCAACTTCGCCGAGAGTCGGAGCGCCATAGCTGGTGCCATTGCGCGCCGCGGCCGTGACGGCCTCGATCACCTTTGGGTGAGCGTGACCCAAGATCCCGGGTCCGTAGCTCTGCACGAAGTCGATGTATTGGGTGCCCTCGACATCGGTCACGTATGGGCCTTCACCGCTCGCGACGACGTATGGCGTTCCGCCGACCGATCGAAAGGATCGCACCGGGGAATTCACCCCACCCGGCATGACGAGCTTCCCTCGTTCGAAGAGCGCTTCATTCGAAACGGTGGGTTCTGGGTGCGTCATGATTCAAGCTCAGGGGTTGGAGAATCGATGGCGCGCATCGGTTCTGGGAGGGCGGGGCGAATGTTCCCAAGCGACTCAGCGATCGAGCGAGTGAGGTACGTGAGAATCATGTCGGCACCAGCGCGTCGGATGGAGATCAACGACTCAAGGGCCGCAGCTTCACCATCGATCCACCCATTTGCGGCAGCGGCTTTCAACATCGCGTACTCGCCGGACACGTGATAGGCCGCGATCGGGACGTCGGTCTCGAGTCTGGCGCGCAGAATGATGTCGAGGTACGGGATGGCTGGCTTGATCATGATCATGTCCGCGCCCTCGGCCAGATCCATTCGGATCTCACTCATGGCTTCGCGGCCATTCCTCGGATCCTGTTGGTAGCCCTTTCGATCGCCGCCGTCGGCGATCGTGACGTCGACCGCATCTCGGAACGGCCCGTAGAACGAGGATGCATATTTGGCTGCATATGCCAGGATCGCGATGTGCTCGAAGCGAGCGATGTCGAGGGCTGCACGAATCGCCGCGACTTGACCATCCATCATCCCCGATGGAGCAACGATGTCGGCGCCGGCCGCGGCTTGGGCGACAGCGATTCGCGCATACAGCTCGAGGGTTGCGTCGTTGTCGACCGAACCGTGGCCATCGAGAATCCCGCAATGACCATGGTCGGTGTATTCGTCGACGCACAGATCGGCGATGAGGACGACCGCATCGCCGTAGCGGCGACGGGCGGTGCGGAGCGCTACCTGCACGATCCCCTCGGGATCCCATGCGCCCGAACCTTGGGAATCTTTGTGCTCGGGAACTCCGAAAAGGATGACCGCCCCGACGCCGAGCCGCACGAGCTCACCGATCTCGACCATGGCGGACTCGAGCGAGTGTTGTACCACCCCGGGGAGCGATGCGATTGGTTGTGGCTCGGAGATGCCTTCGCGAACGAACAGCGGAGCGATGAGATCGGACGCGGAGAGCGTGGTTTCTGCGACGAGGCGTCGCATTGCATCGGTGCGGCGGAGGCGACGCAGTCGCCGTTGCGGAAACGTCATGATCCAAATCCTAGGGCGTTGAGGTCGAGGTGCTCCAAGGATTCGAGCACGAGATCTGCGGCCGTGAAGTCTTGCGTTTCGGTCAGCGTGTGCGGCACAGCGATCGCTCTCATGCCAGCGGCCTTGGCCGCAACCACGCCGTGATGACTGTCTTCGATGACCAGACAGCACTCGGGGTTACGCCCTGCTCGCTCAGCTGCGAGCAAGAACAGATCTGGGCACGGCTTGGTTCGTTCCGCTCCCACGTCGGTTCGAGTGGCCACTCCAACGAACGAGTCCCACAGCTCATGTCGTCTCGTGTGCTTCTCCACCCATTCGATCGGCGAACTACTCGCCAAGGCCGAAGGGATCCCGCTCTTCGCGAGCGATCCGAAGAGCGCGCTGACACCCGGTCGAAGTTCTTCTGCGTCGGTCAACTCGTTCTTGTATGTGCGATAACGAGTCAGAAGTTCGTCATCAGATTCATCGAAGCCACCAACAGCGCGCCGCAAGGGTTCCCACCATGGCTCGTGGTCAGCGCTACCGAGCGTGTCCTGCCACGCGGCGAGATCGAGTTCGACACCGTACCGTTCGAATTCGCGGAGGGCCGCCGCGTAAGTAGGCCACTCGGTATCAAGAATCGTGCCATCAAAGTCCCAGATGACTAGTTCGATATCAATATTCGTGATCATCGAGGCCTCGTCGTAGGACGTCAGCGCTTGTCGCCGAGAAACATGACCTTCAGCGACTCGAAGGATTCGATGCATCGGCCGGCTCCGTGGACCACACACTCGAGCGGCGCGTCGACGATATGCACGTCGACCTTCGCCTCATCTTGGAGCCGTAGATCGAGACCGCGGAGCATGCCCCCACCCCCGACGAGATGAATGCCCTCGGTGATTAGATCTTGGCTCAGCTCGGGCGGCGCTTGCGCGATACACGACAAGACCGAATCGACAATCGCGCTCACCGGTTCGTCGATCGCAACTCGAATCTCTTCGGGCGACAGCACGATCAGTTTCGGTAACCCAGACATCAGCTCTCGACCGCGGACCTCGGCCCGCACCTCGTTCGGTGTCTTGGCCGCCGAGCCAATGGTGAGCTTGATGTCCTCAGCTGTCCGTTCGCCGATGGCGATCCCGTACTCTCGACGCACCCAAGCCTGAATCGCTGCATCGATGTCGAAGGACCCGATACGAATCGCTTCGAGTGCGACGACGCCGCCGAGCGACAAGATGGCCGACTCCGATGTACCGCCGCCAACATCGACCACCATGTTCCCTAGCGGTTCGTTGATCGGAAGGTTCGCGCCTATCGCCGCGGCTACAGGTTGCTCGATCAGCTGGGCATCACTGGCGCCAGCGCGACGAGCAGCTTCGGTGACGGCTCTACGCTCGACGGCGGTGATCACCGACGGCACACAGATCACGACCCGGGGTCGGTTGAATCGGCTAACGCCGACCCGTTCGAGCACCAAGCGGATCATTCGTTGCGTGACGTCGAAATCGGTGATGGCCCCTTTTCGGAGCGGCCGGACCGCAACGATGTGGCTCGGGGTTCGACCGATCATCTGCCATGCATCGGAACCGATTGCCAGGACATCGTTTGTCTGAGAGTTGAGCGCGATGACCGACGGCTCGTTGAGTACGACGCCCTCGCCGCGCGCGTAAACGAGCGTGTTTGCGGTGCCGAGGTCGATAGCGAGGTCGCGTGCCACGAATTAGCCCCGAGGGCGAGGGCCCGGTTTTGGCCGAGCGCCTGAGGTTGCAGCGTCTTGTGGACTAGTCGGTTTCGATGCTGGTGCGTGCCCTGCTACACGTCGGGGCTGCGAGCGGACAGTGTGGGCTTGATGCGTGCGTCCACTCCGGTTGCCATTTGGCGGAGCTAGCGCGTCGAGATCTCGATTGAACGTGTCCATCGCCGACCCGAATTTTTCGGGGCGCGGACGGCTGGCGATCCATACGACGAGGCCACCGAGAGCGGAGAGCGCGACCGCCCCGAGCAGGAAAAGGATTGGGGTATTCATGAGCGGTCTCCCGACGGCGCCGGAAGGCCAACATCATCGATCTCTCGAGCGTCGAGGCCCCAGCTTTCGCCTTCGGACCAGACTTCCCGCTTCCAGATCGGCGCGGTGGCTTTCAGTCGGTCGATTCCATAACGGGCGGCTTCGAAGGCGACATCGCGGTGTGGCGAAGAGGCCACGACGACGACGGTCGACTCACCGATCGGCACCTCTCCAACCCGATGCATGATGCACACCCTACGAACCTCAGGCCAACGATCGCGGATTTCGTCTACCAATCCCCGGAACCGGCTGATGAGGTGCTCCTCGTACGCCTCGTACGCGAGTTGAGAAACGTCGGGACGACCAGCGGAGTGATCGCGGGCCGTGCCGCTGAAGAGGACCACCGCACCACAGTCGGGCTGGACAGTCCACCGATAGGCAGCCTCGATCGGCGGTTCGGACTCGGTTATGGCAAGCCAGGTGTTGCCCTCTGGCCCGCTCGATGACTCGTGCACGGGGGCCATGGTAGGCGTTTTTGGCCCAAGGATGAATTCGCGTGACCATCTGGCGATCGCTCTTCTCGATCGGATGTGTCGCCTGCGACTGCCCCCGCGCTAATCGAGCGCATCTCGTTCGCTACGATGGTCACCGTGGGAGAGGGAATTGAGGAGGACAGCCCCTTTGAGGGCGAGCTGAGGCATGCGCAAGATCGTTTGTGGCGGCACCCAGCTGAACGTGGCGCCGAGCAGGCCGCCGCGAACCTCGCCGCGCGCCGCGTCTACGGCCGTCGCTGGCCCTCGATGCTCATGTCGTTCATTGCTGGCTGCACTCTCGTTGGGTTGGTGTGGCTCCTCAACGAAGAACCTCGGGCACAGATCACCGAGTCGGTATCTCAAGAGGTGACACCAACGACACAGAATCTTCCCGAAGGTGCGCTCAGCCTCGATGAATGGGCGAACGATGTCTCCGATATCTTCAACCGAAATTCGGTCGTCGGGCTGCATCTCGGTGGAGAGCCCCGCCACGCCATGGCCCAAGCCATCTTGCTCGCCGACGACGGATACCTCATCACTTCGGCACATTCGCTGATCGGCGCCGATGACATTACCGCCGTCCTGCCTGGCGACCGATCGACTATCGCTCGGATCATTGCCTCCGACGTCGTGTCGGGTATCGCCGTCTTGAAGATTAATACCCCCGACCTCCCGCCTCCGACATTCGCAGACGACAGCCAGGTGCTCGTTGGCGAGAACGTCGTCGCCTTAGCGCACCACGGCGTCTCGACCGATTCCCTCGCACGAACGGTGAGCGTCCTCGGCAACGACCAGGTGACCCCACTTCCGAACGACGATCTTTTGTCCGGGCTGTTTCGACTGTCCGACGACCTCGATTCGGAATGGTCGGGTAGCGCAATTCTCGAAGAGAACGGCGGCATCGTCGCAATGGCCGTCGAGGGCCGCAAGGGCAATCACTACGCCATTCCGATCAGTTTGGCCAGAGACATCGCACAAGAGCTGATCTCGTCGGGGTCGATCGATCACAAAGCGTGGCTCGGTGTCGAGATGTCGCCCTTCCTCTCCGACGGCATCAAGGCCGAACGCGATCTCCTTGGCGGCGTGCTCATCAAACGGGTCTGGGACGAAACGCCTGCCGCTCGCGCTGGACTCGTCGCCGGCGACATCATCATCAGCGCAGGACCTGTCAACGTGATCGATCGCACCGATTTGCGAGAACTCCTCGCCACGGTCGGTCCCGACGACTCGGTCGAGTTTCGGTTCTCGCGGGGCACTACGCCACTGGTCGGCCCCGATGGAACGACCCCTGCACCTGGCGAAATTCGCAGCGAGATCCTAACCACCACGGTGGTCTTGGGCGCTCGTCCCGCCTAACGCGGCCGGCCTATCGTCGAGCTCGTTTCGTCGCCCACGACAGCGCGCCCGCAACGCCGAGTGCCGCTGCTGCCACCGCGGCTCCTGCCGCGCCTAGCGCAAGTTCCTGACGTCGCTTCGCCGTGACACCGTCGAACCGGCTCGGTTGGTAGCCCGCGACGTAGGCCTCCTCGTTGCTGGACTCTGGCTGCCAACCAAGAGCCTTCAGCTTGTCGTTCGCGACCACCCACGGGTGCTGGAGATATGCGGTCAATCCCGGGTGGGTGGCCGCCCCGAATCTCCTGCGGGCATCGGAGATCGCCGAGATCACGACACCGGGCACACGTATGGGTGTGTCGGGCAACCCCCGAAGAGCAGCGACTTCTGTAGGACGAAGCCAGCCATCGGGCGCCACGTTAAAGACACCATCGTGTCCGCCAACAACGAGGGTCTCGATCGCCGAGGCGAAGTCTTCAGCGTGGAGAAACTGCAACGGAGCATCCCCCTCCGAACTACGCAGGGCCGCCGAATTGCGGAGCAAGATCGCCAAGCCGTTCTCCCGGCCGCGGGCCAATGTGGTCGCCGCGCGGATGATCGTCAGGCGTCCGCCCGTGTCGGCAGCCCACACCTCGCCGAGCGCTTCGATCTCGCCTCGAACCACACCAAAGCGAAACTCAGGGTTGGGTCTGATGGTCGCAGACTCCGAGATCGGAAGCGGATTGTCGGGCCAGGCGCCATACACCATTGCCGACGATGCCAAAAGTACGTGGCCCGCCTTGGCCTTTCCAGCCGCGTCGAGCGCCCGTACAGCAAGAAGTTTGTCGGCTTTCGCCGCGCCGCCATCGCCAGCGAATCCGGCTGGCGTGGCTGCGAGGTGAACGAGAACGTCGCCCGGACCGAGAACGTCCGCAAGATCGTCCTCCATCACATCGAAGCCGCGGACGCCGTCGGACGCGACGCGATCCAGCGCAACAAGCTCGCGCACAGCGTCGCTCGCGAGCAGACGACCGGCGACATGGCGTCCAACCGCTCCGGACGCGCCCGTGACCACGACCCGTAGTCCCACGTCAGCTGGATTCGGTCCGTCAGTGCTCGTGGGTCGCGCATTGGGCTGTGGATCCATTCCTCTACGATGCATGTGTGAGCGATTCTGGTCCATTCGACGATGAGGGTAACGACGACTTCGACTTCAGCGATTTGTTCGGAGCGTCGGGCGATCCCAACGAAATGATGTCGAGCATTATGAAACTCTTCGGCGGACTCGGAGCTGGAGGAGGCGCGGCCGGCCTCGACAGTGCACTGCAGATCGCAGTGTCGATCGCGGGCGGCGGCCGGAGCGAACCCAATGTCGATCCTGTCGATCGCATGGCGCTCGAGCAACTCGTGCGCGTCGCCGAGCTCCAAATCGCGCAGGCGACAGGGCTTCGCACGTCGATCGGCGGCCCGCTCACCATCGCCCCGGTGACCAAGAGCGACTGGGTGCGCAAGTCGATGCAGGCATACAAGCCGGTGCTCGAACAACTCGCATCGGCGATGGCGAGCCCTGACCTCGGGGGCGGGGAAGGCTTCGAGGACGATCCACAGATGGCGATGTTCGACCAGCTCTTCTCGTCGATGCGACCAATGATGATCAACATGACGACCGGTTCGATGATCGGACACATGGCGAGCCGGGCGCTGGGCACGTACGACCTTCCGATTCCGCGACCAGGGTCCAATGAGCTGCTCGTGGTCGTGCCCAACCTCGATGCATTCGGTGGCGAATGGAGCCTCGATCGCGAGGAACTCCGGCTCTGGATTGCGCTCAGCGAGGTCGCCCATCACGCCGTGCTCAGCATCCCTCACGTCGCAAAGCAGGTCAGTGCGCTCCTCGGCCGCTACACGAACGCCTTCCGCAGCGATCCGAATGCCATTGCCGAGTCACTTCCAGACTTCTCCCCAACGGGAGACATGAACGATCTGGCCGATCTGCAGAGTCAGCTCCAGAACATGTTCGGCGACCCGAGCGCTCTGCTTGGATCGATGCGATCGCCAGAACAGCAAGAAATTCTCCCCGAGATCGCCGCCCTCATGGGTGCGATCGTCGGCTACGTCGACCACATCATGGATGTCGTTGGCAACAACTTGATATCTAGCTACGGCCAGCTCACGGAAGCTTTGCGGCGACGCCGCGTCACGACCTCTGAATCCGATCGCTTCGTGGAACGCTTGCTCGGGCTCGAACTCGATCAAGGCCTGTACGACCGCGGCCGTACATTTGTCGACGGTATCGTCGAGCGCGCTGGCGAAGATGGCTTGGCGAAACTGTGGGAATCAGTCGAGACACTGCCGACGCCAAACGAGCTCGGTTCGCCTGGATTGTGGTTGTCCCGGATGGGCGTCGATTTCGAAGTCGAAATCGATCCAGCGGATCTCGCGGGACTCGACGAGTTTCTCCAGAATCCCGAAGAGGAGTAACCCCGGCGTCACTCCCAGAGACGATATTGCCCGTCGTCACCTGGGCCAGCGGTTGGCGGATCCTCTGGGGCTACCCAGACCCCATCTCCACTCACCTGAGGGCCGGTGGACGTTGCCCAATCGGCCTCAGCGATCGGCATCGAAACGCTCGCGTCGACATCGGCCCCATCGCCGGTCTGCACCACGGGGTCGCGAGGTGAGGGAATCGCAGAAACGATCGTTTTATCGAGTTGCTCCTGGCTCGGCGTCGTGGCGCGTTCTCCAACGCCTTGGGCTGGTGGTGCGGACGGTGTGAGTCCTCGGGCAGGTTTGCCCTGCCATGACGCAGACCGCGACGAGATTCGATCGAGGAGCGGACGAACCTTCTTTAGCGCCTTGTTCGACCCGAGGCGCTCGACAGCGCTTGCGGGCACGCGATCACGAATCGCTTCGCGGACCCGCGACGACCGGCGCACGCGGTCGGTACGCCGGCCCAGTTCGTAGCTGACCGCTGCAAAACCCGCAGCGAGAGCGACGATCAATGCACCGAGTTGCACGGGAAAACGAATGACGACCGCTACGAATGCGCCAATCGCCCAGGTCAACTGGAACCGACCTTCAAATTTCGCAAAGGCGCGTCCGTGATTAGAGCGTGGTGCATCGCGCTGAACGAGCGCATCGAAGCCGAGCTTTCCCATCGCGGCCGAGATGCCGACGCCAAACGCCAACATCACGGTTCCCGCTACGCCGCCGCCCCAGGCTGCGAGAAACGCCGCGGTCGCAGTCGCGACGAGCGCGCCGAGAACAATACGTTCCTCGGTCGTTCGATCGCGAACGACCGGCGCGTATCGAGCGCCAAGAATTGCTCCGCTACCCGCGGCTAGCCCAGCAGCGGCGAGATGCCATTGCGGAGGCCCAGGTGTCCCGATGAGATCGGCGATCTGTGATGGATCGAAGCCATCGGGCCCGTCGGCCGCGGCAATCGTGGCGCCCAAGAGTGCGCCGGGTTCGGTGATATCGGCTCCGTCGTCGCCAGCACGTAGATGGAAGGCGAGCAAAAACGTCGTGAAGCCCACGATGCTGCGAAGGACTGCGATCGCGGTGGCCGCCAAGATGATGTTGGCTCCACGAACCTCGAGTTTCTCTGTGGCATCGACGGGGTCCTTCGCGATCTGAACCTGTGGGAGCTGGAAAGCCATCGTGACGCCAGCGATGAAGACGAGCACCGCCAACATCGGGGACGCACCGTTTCCGAAAATCGCGATCAGGAGGACCCCGGTGGCTCCGCCGACAAGACCACCGAGGGCGGACAACAGCGCGAGTTTCGAGTTCGCCTCGATCAGCTCGTCCTCACGTGGGCACACCGCCGGAACCAATGCGGTGCGCGAGACCCCATAACCCTTCTGGAGAACGAGCATCGCGAACGCTTCGGGGAAGAGCAAAAGACTATCGATGTGGCGCGACATGAAGTAGGCCACCAGAGCGCGCATCGCAAGCGAGCCAATGATCATGCCGCGACGTCCTCCGCGGGAGCGATCGATCGCGGGACCCAGCAACGGGGTGACCACTGCAAAGGGAGCGATCGTGAGGATCAGGTAGAGGGCGACCCGCCACCGCGCGTCCGCTGGATCGATCGAGAAGAAGATCGATCCGGCGAGTGCGACCGCGATGGCTCCGTCGCCCATCGTCGACAACACATGCACCCGAGCGAGCTGGGTGAACGGAGTTGTCACGAGCCCATTGCCCAATCCCTTTGCGCGAGAGCCGCCAGAGCGAGAGGCTCGGCGCGATGAAGAACTCGAGGTGGGCGACCGACGCGGCGAACGCAGCGGTGTCCATCCTTCGGGCTCAGTCATCACTACCGATCATAGGTACCTGTGGTGACAGAGTCGGGTAGCGCAGGTGACGAACGTCCCTCTCTGGCACTCGATGTTCGAAGTTACGGTGTCAGTACTCGAAGGAGCGGTGTTGACTCCAGACCTTATGTTCGTTGCCGATGTGCACGTCGCCGCCGACGCATTGCTTCCGGCGCGGAACCAGATGGCGTTGAGTTTGGGCACCCACATCATCCTCGCGTGTTTCGGAATGGCTATGCCCGCAATGATCTACGTCTTGCACCGCAAGGGGATAAACGGCGACGAGGCCGCCCTCGAGCTCGCCAAGCGCTGGTCGAAGATCGCCGGCGTCTTGTTTGCGATCGGAGCGGTGTCAGGCACGATCCTGTCGTTCGAGATGGGATTGTTGTGGCCCGGGCTGATGGAGCGGTACGGAGACGTCCTCGGGACCGCCTTCGCGCTCGAAGGGCTGTCGTTCTTCGTCGAAGCAATCTTCTTGGGGATCTACGTCTACGGCTGGGGCCGCCTCCCTCAGCGGACGCACGTGCTCATGTTGTTGCCGATGGTCATTGCCGGCGTGACCGGTTCCTTCTTCGTCGTGTCGGTCAATGCGTGGATGAACGCCCCCACAGGTTTTACCGAAGTCGATGGTGTGGTGGTCGACGTCGATCCTCTGGCGGCAATATTCAACAGCGCAGTTCCGTTGCAGTTCCTTCACATGTTTCTCGCGGCGTACATGGTGACCGGTTTCGGACTTGCGTCGATCTACGCCTTCGGCTGGCTTCGCGGCCGACGAGGGAAGCTGCAGAAACTCGGCATCCTGGTCCCGCTGACCTTCGCTGCGATCGCGACGCCGATCCAGCCGATCGTCGGCCATTTTGCCGGACAACGAATTGCCGACGAGCAACCAATCAAACTCGCAGCGATCGAGGGCCTCTCCGATACGGAGGAATCGGTGAAAACGGTGATCGGTGGCGTGTACACCAATGGCGAACTCGTCGGCGAAATCACACTGCCGATCGGTGGTCTTGCTTCTTTCCTTGCCCAGAACGACCGTGACGCGCCGATCATCGGCCTGAACTCGGTTCCCCTCGACGAACAGCCGCCGGTCAATATCGTGCGCTTCTCGTTTCAGGTCATGGTGGCGATCGGCACGGCCTTGGTTGGACTCGTGGCCGTGGTTGCTTGGCGTTGGTGGAGGCGTCGCGACACGTTCTTCGAGAGCTCGTGGATGCTTCGGGCGATCGCCGTTTCTGGCGTGGCTGCGGTCGGCGCCATGGAGGCCGGCTGGATCACGACCGAAGTCGGACGCCAGCCATGGATCGTGCAGGGACTCATGCGCACCGAGGAAGCGGTCACCGACGGAGGTTGGGTGTGGTTCTCGCTCGTTGGGTTGACGATCATCTACCTCGGACTCGGGCTCGCTGGTGTCGGTGTTCTTCGTTCTATGTCACGCCGATGGAGCGCTGGAGAAACCGATCTGGAATCCCCCTACGGCCCGGGCCGATTCGATGAGCCTGTCCGATTCGATAAGATCGCGCCATGACGAGCGCAGACGTCGTCGCCGCGGTGATGTTCGCCGCGATCGTGCTCTACGCGGTTTTTGCTGGGGCAGATTTTGGCAGCGGTATTTGGGACCTGCTCGCGGGTGATGCAAAGAAAGGGGCGCGAACCCGACGTCTCATCGACAGAGCGATCGGTCCGGTCTGGGAGGCGAACCATGTTTGGCTCATCTTCGTCCTGGTGTTCTTATGGACCGGCTTCCCGCGGCCTTACGGGCAGATCATGCGAGACCTCGCCATTCCCTTCTGGTTCGTCGGACTCGGTATTGTTCTGCGCGGCGCTGGCTTCGCGTTTCGAAAATTCGCCCCCGATCTTCGAAGCGCACGGCTCGCTGGCGTGGCCTTCGCGAGCTCTTCGCTGCTTACCCCGTTCTTTCTCGGCGCAATCGCCGGTGCGATCGCCTCGGGTCGGGTGGGCACGGGCGAGGTCGATCGATCGACTATCTGGCTCTCCCCCACAGCGCTCGTCGGCGGCGTCCTAGCCATCGCGACCTGTGCGTTTGTGGCCGCTGTGTTCTTGGCCGAAGAGGCCGAGCGGGCCAACGATGCTGCATTGAGCGCATCGATGCGACGTCGCTCGCTCGCTGTAGGTGGGTTGACGGGCGTAATTGCGTTGGCCGGGGTGCTCCCGCTCCGCTCGGACGCGCCGACGCTCTTCCATGGCCTGACAGGTCGTGCGCTGCCCCTCATCGTCATCTCGTCGATCGCTGGCCTCATGACGCTGTGGTTCACCTATAACAACGAGTTGAGGCGTGCTCGACCAACTGCGGTAGTCGCCGTCGCTGCCGTCGTGATTGGCTGGGGCGTCGGGCAATATCCGTGGATCCTGGTCGATCAGATCGAAATCGAGGACGGCGCTGGCCATCCCGCAACACTGACTGCGCTACTCATCACCTCTGCGGTAGCCGCTGTTATCGTCGTACCCGCACTCGTCCTGCTCTACCGACTCGCTGACACCAACCGGCTCTCACACTGAACGCCGACGCAATGATCGAGCGGATCGACGGCTTCTTTGGCGACCTCAAAGAGGTCTGCGCACTAGTCCTGGTATTTGTAACCCAAGCCCCGGATCGTGACGATCCGTGTGGGGTCCTTCGCATCGGGCTCGATCTTGGACCGTAACCGTTTGATGTGCACGTCGAGGGTCTTCGTGTCGCCATAATAATCGGCACCCCAAACACGTTCGATCAGCATTTCTCTCGCGAGTACGCTCCCCGCGTTGTCGATCAGGATCGTGAGGAGATCGAACTCCTTGAGCGGTAGCAAGATCTGTTCGCCGCGTACTCTCACCTCGTGGCGATCGGTGTCGACGACGACATCTCCCACGACGATCGGGCCGTTGCTCTGCGCGGCGCGAGGATCACCGGGGATTGGATCGCTGCCGTCGTCGGATCGGCGCATGACGGCCCGCATTCGCGCGACGAGCTCGCGCAGTCGATACGGCTTCGTCACGTAGTCGTCCGCACCGACCTCGAGACAGACGACCATGTCGAGCTCCTCACCCTTGGCCGAAACCATGATTATCGGCACGTTCGATTTGGCGCGAATTGCACGGCACACGTCGATCCCGGACAAGGTTGGCAACATGACGTCGAGCAACACAATGTCGGGTGCGACTTCGTCGAAACGGCGTAGCGCGTCCGCCCCGTCGGAAGAAACCGTCACGGTGAAACCCTCGCGGCCGAGTCCGAGTGTCAACGCCTCGGCGAAACTCGGCTCGTCTTCGACGACCAACACAGACGCGTCGCTCATCGCTGTCCGTTACTCATCGGGCTCACCATAAACGACGGACTCGGATTCGACCGCACGACCGGTGATCGGCAAGATCATAGAGAAGGTCGAGCCAACCCCTTCTTGGGAAGTGAGCTCGACGCGCCCGCCGTGATTCACGGCGACGTTGCGCACGATCGACAAGCCAAGACCAGTACCGCCCGAGGAGGCTGCACGACCTCGATGTGCGCGATAGAAACGTTCGAACACTCGATGGAGGTCCTGCTGCGGGACGCCGATTCCGGTGTCCTCGACAACGACTGCGATCTCGCTCCCGTGCGAGACGAGACGGGCACTAACAGAGCCGCCAGGGTCGGTGTATTTGATTGCGTTACTGAGCAAATTGGTAAACGCCGAGATGAGCTGCGAACGGTCGCCATCGATCACGGACTTCTCGTGAACGTCTACAGCGAGCGTGATCTTTTTGTGGTCGGCCGCTGCTCGAACCGCCGCAGCGCTCTCCTCGAGCAAGTCGCCGAGGCGCAGCGACTCGTTCTCGGTTTCGATCCCGCCCTCGATCCTGCTGAGATCGAGAAGGTCGTCGATCAGACCACTCAGTCGAGTCGCTTCGTTCTGGATACGTGCGAGAAATGTTTCGATGATGTCGGAATCGGTCTCGCCCTGCAGCGTTTCGGCAAGAAGACTCATCGCCCCGACCGGTGTTCGAAGTTCATGGCTGACGTTTGCGACAAAGTCTCTTCGGACTCGGTCGAGATGATGTTGCTCGCTGATGTCGTCGATCAGTACCACGGCACCGAGGAGCTCGCCCGACTCGACCAGCGGGCTTCCAACAACCAAGAGCACCTTCTCGGGTGCGCCGTGCAGTCGAAGCTCCTCGTCGGTGGCCTGGCCGCGTAGCGCCTGTTGCAAGCGGGCCTGGATGACGCTCTCGATCAATGCGTTGCCGTGTCGACCATGGGAGTACGGCATTGCTCGTGCATTCCGCATGAGCTCTACGCCATCGGCGTCGACGATGACGGCACCGGTGGTCATTGCGTCGAACGACACTGCGATACGTCGAGGCATCTCGTTGGATTGGTCGGAGTGCACCAGGTTAGCCAAACGGTCGAGGGCAGCATCGACGGACGTTGGTTCGGCCCGTGTATCCCGCGCTGTACCGAGCGTGCGCTTCAGCTTGCGCAAGATCGCCTTCTCTCGCTGCTGATTCGCAAAGAGGAGAATTGTTATCACGATGATGAGAACCAACGTGAAGAATTGCCACATGGGCTAGTCGTCCTCGCCCTCGTCGGCGAGCCCGGCAACGCCGGACTCCTCGGACTTCTCGGACTCGACCAGTGCGTTCTCGTCGGCAATCTGGTGCGCTGCCCGAGCGCGAGCCGCTCCGGCAGATTCAGGCGACTCGCCCGTGACCATGTACATCACGCGCTCACCAATATTGACCGCATGGTCACCGATACGTTCGTAGAAACGGGCGATCAGGGCGAGCTGCACAGTTTCTTGGAGCTCGAGTTCACCACGGTTGTGGGCCGCGAAGATCTCCTGAATGAAGTCGACCTGCAGGTCGTCGAGCCGGTCGTCCATGTCGGGTAGCGCCGAAGCCAGCCCGGCACTTCCCTCGGCATAGGCGTCGACGGAGACACGCGTCAGACGAACCGCTTCGTCGCTCATCGAGGTGACGAGCCCTCGAAGTGTCGGCGAAAGCTGAATGCCATACATTCGGCGCAATCCCTTGCAGATGTTCACGGCCAGGTCGCCGGATCGCTCGTATTCGCCGTTGATCTTCATCGCCGTAACGATGCTTCGCATATCGGACGCCATCGGCTGTTGAAGAGCGATCAAGGCGTAACAACGTTCCTCGATCTGCAGGCTCAGAAGATCGAGTTCGTCATCGTGTTGGATGACGTCCTGAGCGACCTCCAAGTTGTTGTTGATCAGTGCTTCGGTCGCGCGTGGGATCGCTTCGGTAACGTGCGCAGCGAGCGTCACGATCGTGTCGCGGACGGCGTCGAGTTCGACGTGAAAGTTGCCTCTGAGCTCGTGCATTGTTGCTCCCATCAGCCGAAACGGCCGGTGATGTAGTTCTCGGTGCGTTCGTCATCAGGGTTGGAGAATAGTTTCTCCGTGCTCGTGTATTCGACGAGCAGCCCGGTTCGTCGGTCGTTCTCTTCATCGACCTCAACGGAAAAGAAGGCCGTGCGGTCCGAGACTCGAGCGGCCTGTTGCATGTTGTGCGTCACGATGAGGATCGTGTACTCGTCCTTGAGCTCGGCCATGAGCTCCTCGATGCGAGCGGTGGCAATTGGATCGAGTGCTGAACACGGCTCATCCATCAGCAACACCTCAGGATCACCGGCGATTGCACGGGCGATGCTCAACCGTTGCTGTTGGCCCCCCGACATTCCTATCGCCGACTCCTGAAGTCGATCTTTGACCTCGTCCCAAAGGGCGGCCTTCTTCAGGCTGCTCTCGACAACATCGTCGAGCCCCTTCTTTCGACCCGCAACTCGTGGTCCGTAGGCGACATTGTCGTAGATGCTCTTTGGAAAGGGGTTCGGCTTTTGAAAGACCATTCCGATGCGACGGCGAACTTCGACTGGATCGACTCGAGGGTCGTAGAGATCGACGCCGCGGTATAACAAGTCGCCTTCGACCCGAGCGGTCGGGATCAGGTCGTTCATCCGGTTGAACGAACGGAGCACCGTCGACTTGCCACAACCTGAAGGGCCGATCAACGCGGTGATTTCCTTTCGCTGGATGAGCATGTTGACGTCCCGAACAGCCTGGAAATCGCCGTAGTAGACGTTGAGGTTGCTCACGTCAAAGACGACATCCTCTGGTGCGAAGTCATCCGTTATCGCGGTCGTCGCTCCAGCAGTAGCGCCAGCAGCAGATCGATTTTCGGCGCTCACTCGATGGCCTTTCGCATTGGTCTTGAGAACATTGTCCGTCTTAAGACTGGCATCTTCAGACGGTGTCAGATCCACCATTGGTTATCCTCGCTTCCTCTCAAAGTAGTTGCGCAGCAGAACCGCTACCGAGTTCATCGCTATTACGAGAGCGAGCAGTACGACGATCGCTGCTCCCGCTGCTGAGTTGAAGCCAGAGTCGCGGCCTGACTCTTGCACCCAACCAACGATGACGATCGGCATGGCGGTGAAACGATCACCGAACTGTTCAAAGAAACTGCCGACGCTGGCGAACGATGAGTCGCGAGGAGCAAGTCGACCGGTTATGGCCCCAACGAGAATGAGTGGCGCCGCCTCACCGATCGCCCTCGACAAGGACAGCAGTGTGCCGGTGAGAATCCCCGGTGCGGCGTAGGGAAGGACTTGCGTGCGGATGACATCCCACTTCGTGGCGCCGACACCGTAGGCCCCCTGCTGAAGGCTCGAGGGCACGGCCCGAATTGCTTCGGCAGCGGTGATCACGACGATCGGGAGCACGAGTATCGCGAGCGTGACACCACCGGCGATGAGCGTGCTTTGGCCTTGGAAGAGTGCTTCGTCCTTGAAGAGTTTCCAGAACCAGTTGACCGGGTGAACGAACAACCAGTTCGTGTACTTGGAGCCTTTGACGAGCAGGAACAAACCGAGCAGTCCGTAGACCACGGACGGAACACCCGCCAGGTTCCTGATCGCGATGTCGAGCGACCTCGTGACCCAGTTTTGTTTGGCATATTCCTCGAGGTAGATCGCCGCCGAGATGCCGACCGGAAAGGCGAGGAGAGA
>JBLIMK010000026.1:0-35712 GCA_047638715.1 Verrucomicrobiales bacterium | reverse complement strand
CCTCTGCTGATCTCGCGTTCATCGTCGAATCCGGTGAAAACGTTCTGGCCCTTCTTGCCAACGACGACCGCTGTGCCCGTGTCTTGGCACATCGGTAAAACGCCGCCCGCGGCGATGTTGGCGTTCAGGAGCAGCTCGGTCGCCACAAAGACATCGTTTGGTGAGGCCTCGGGGTCATCGAGAATGCTGGCCAGCTGTTTCAAGTGCGCTGGTCGTAGAAAGTGCGAGATGTCTCGCATCGCTGTCGCGGTGAGGAGCTGTATCGCCTCGGGCTCGACCTTGAGGAACGTTTGGTCATTGGCTTCGAAGGTAGAGACACCCTCGGAGCTGATCTGGCGGTACTCGGTGGTGTCCTCGCCGACGGGGAGGAGTTCGGTGTACTCGAAGTTCGTCACCCTTCGAGAGTACCGGCCGCGGTGAGATGCGGCGCAGCTACCCGAGCCTTGTGTCAGGACCAAAGACGTCTGGTGGTGCGACTCGGATGACCTTGCCCATTGCATTGCGGGGGAGTGAGCCGACCGCGGCGACGGCGTCAAGCCGCACGCTACTCATCTCTTCCAAGTCCATCGCGAGCTCCACGAGATCGAGGGAGTCAGCACATGCGAAAAGTGTCTCGTCGAGAACGATCAGCGCGCCAACGAGTTGACCGAGCCGTGCATCGGGAATCCCAACGACGAGCGCTTCGCGAACCGCGTCTGTGGCCACCAGCTTCTGCTCGAGCTCGACGGGATCGATGTTCATCCCACCACGGATGATGAGATCGGAAAGCCGACCGGTGACAGCGAGAGCGCCATCGGCATCGAGACGGCCGAGATCTCCCGTATGCAGGACACCCCCACGAAAGAGCTCGGCGGTCCGCTCGGGTTCGCCGACGTATCCAAGCGTTCCAGTCCACGTGTTGGCCCAACGACCCGAGCGAGCGCGACGCAAGCAGATCTCGCCAACCACTCCCTGTTCGAGTGTTGAGCCGGCCGAATCGAGGATGCTCACGTCGACGTGGGGGAGTGGGAAGCCGCGTCCAGAGCCGATCGAATCGTCGAGCGACTCCCGGACGACGCCGGTGGGTGCCTCGCTCATCCCGTAACTAAGCGTTGGCCGAACGCCATAACGATTGAAGAAATGCGAGTGCACGTCGGGGGCGGCGGTGCCGCCGCCCAGAATTATTCGATCGAGGGTCGAGAAAGAGTCTCGTTCGACCGGTTGCTCTACGAGGTCGTGGATCATGGTGGGCACGGCGAAGAGTCGAGTTACGCCAAAGTTTGCGACGTCGGCGGCGAGTCCAGCAGCGAACGTTCGCTTCATCACGACGAATGTGCTGCCCCGAAGCAGAGCGGAGATTGGGCCGAGCATGGCGATGTTTGCGTTAGCGAGGTCGAGCGCCGTGCCGATGCGCTCGCCAGGTGCGGGCGGTTCCAGTTCGATGCTGAGGAGCCCGGGCCCGAGCACGTTGTGCTGGCTGTGCACGACGGCCTTCGGATTCCCTGTAGTGCCCGACGTAAACATGACGACGGCCGGAGCTGCCGGGTCGATAGACGATTCTTCGGTTGTGTGATGTATGCCGGCCACTAGGGCGTCGGATTCCTTGACGGAACGGATGAGGGTCACAGGGCCGAGACGCTCGATCATGGCCGGTAGGCGAGAGGCCGCATCTTTCGGGGAAGCAGCGATCCAGACGCCGGCTGCACGAAAAGTGGCGAGCATGCCGATTACCTGCTCTGCGCAGTTGCCGAGCGCCCACCACATGAGTTGACCTGGCTCGATCCCAGCAGCGACGAGAGAAACAGCTGTATCCACCTCGGACCATGTCCAGCTGTCGTCGCCGTCGATGAGAGCAATTCGATCTGGATGCTCGGCGAGTCCTGCATCGAGGATGTCGGCGACAGATGTTGGTCCGAAGGGGTACGGCTCGGGTCGGCGATGATCGACGAGACCGGGAAACGATGGCATGACGAATCGCTAGTTAACGTAGCGCTTGGCAGCGAATTCGGTCATGCCACGAGAGTAGCAAAGGGGGCCTGGCGCCTCGACGGTTAGCGCAGGCTGAGTCGGTCGTACTCACCGCCCAAGACACCGCTGGCGTCACCGTTGAGGTGGTCGATCGCATTGGCATAGATCGATCGAGTGTCGACCTCGATGGGGAGGTCACCGTCGACGAGGCGGTCCAGCCCCAGTGAACCGACGATCGTTCCACCCCGGACGCTCGATCCAAGAAGAAGCGAGCCGCCGGCCGCTCCATGGTCGGTACCCGACCCGTTGTCTTCGGCTCGGCGTCCGAACTCACTCGTCGTAATCACGAGTGCATCGCGTGACGTCGATTCCTGAATACTTGCGAGGAGGTTGGCGATCCCGGTGGCGACGTCGGCGAGGAGCGAAGCGTGTGTCGCTGTTTGGTTGGCGTGGGTATCGAAACCTCCAAGGTCGACCAGCACGACCTCCGTGGAGAGATTCAGTTGCACGATCTGCGCAGCGACCGACAACAACGTCGTCGCCGATGTCGGTTCCAGCGACACATTGGATTCGTTGCTGCCGATCTGTTCGAGGATGTCGATTGCGTGCATTGCCTTGGGCACACCCGCCCTGACGAGATCGAGGGCCGAGCTCGTCGATTCCGTCCCGGGCGCTGCCGTTGCGAGGAGGACTTCCGACAGTGCGGTTGCGTTCATTCCCGGGGCTGTTCGAAGGAGAAATTGCTCGGGCCGTGTGATGATCGTGGCGCTCGCCGTTTCGCCAGCAACCGCCGACCGGCCTCCGCCGAGAGCGACCGCGAGCAAGGGGTCTGCCCCAGCCTGGGGATGGTCATCGAGCCATCGACCCAGCCAGCCGGTCGAGATGTATCCGGCTTGGCCAGCGAAGAGCGTGTCTGTGGCGGCGAAGTGCGAGCGGGACTGTCCAGCGATGCCTACCCCCTGGGCGATTGCGAGCCTTCCTGAGTCCCAGTAGGGGAGCAGGGGGGACAGCGAAGGGTGCATCCCATGGCCGTCTCCGACCGGTAGGAGGTCGCCATCGTCGATTCCTATGGCCGGCCGAAGGTCGTGATACCGACCAGACATCGGTACGACGGTGTTGATCGCATCGTTCCCGCCGCCCAGATTCACCACGACCAACAGGGGACGTGGGGTAACGGAGGCGTCGCTGACGATCGAGGTCGAAGTTGACGTGGGTGTTGTCGTGGAGGAGGACACCGACTCGGCGACCTGTTCGTGCCATTGACACGCTCCGAGAGCGAGCGCTCCGGCGGTGCCGCCGGCGAGCGACAAGAACCGACGTCGTTGCAGTGGGTTCGTCATCACGCCACCGCCAACTCTGGTGACATGAGAAGTGCTGCGAGGGCCTCGCGCCCGTCCTGTCGTTGTCGGTTCGCGTCATCGAGCGCCGTAAGGGTCGCTCGAGAAAAGCCGTCAGGGCGCGAGGTGAGCTCTGAAGCGGCAGTCCACGAGCGTGTGCGAGTCGCATCGAGTAGTTCCGATTCATCACCGGTTTGGGCAGCGATCAGGCTCGCAGCTCGGAACCGACCGATCGTCGTCGAAGGGCCGGCCCACGTTTCAGCACCCGGATACCCTCCGACATTCGGCGGAACTCCGGGCACCTGGCCCATCTGGCGGAGCAACGAGAGTCGCTGTTCAGAGGCGAGCTGGACGCCGGTCATCGACTCCGTGTGCAGGAGCCATTGGACGGGCGCCAAGACCATTGGCTGATCGAAGTCCTCCTCAAATGCGAAATGCAGGAGTGTGCCGACGAGGTGCTGCATCGCCAAGCCAGACTCCTCGAACGATGTGGCAGTTTCTTGCAGAATCAGCGGAGGCAAGGCTGCTCCGAGCATGGCGCGTGAAAGCCGGTCCGTGATGTGAATCGCGCACGCAGGCGACGAGGTGACAGCGAGGAGCGTGGAGTCGACATCATCGACGGGTTGGCCGAGCAGCGTCTGTGGATTGTCGTCATGACGTCGCGGGACAAACCGTGAGCCGGTCTGATCGTCGTTGAGTGCCCAACCCGTCAGCGCTGTCGCCGCTGCTCGAACATCGGGTTCGGTGTAGTTGCCGATGCCCAAAGAATAGAGCTCGAGCAGTTCGCGCCCATAGTTCTCATTCACCGCCCCCCGACGGTTCCGTCGCCCATCGAGAAAGATGAGCATTGCCGGGTCGATCGTCACCGCGTGAAGGAGGTCTTTGAACGAGCCGAGGCCGTGCGATTTGAGCAAGTCGAGATGTTGGGCGAAGAGACCCAACGATCTTACGGCTGTAGCCGAGACAGCGAAATGGTCGTGCCAGAACCACGACATCCAATCGTTGATGGATGTGGTCGGCCGGGCGAGCGACGAGAGCCACAGGCCCAGGACTTCGGTGCTCGCAGTCCGGTCAGGGCCTTGACCGATGTCGATGTCGATGTCACGAAACCGAGGTAGGAGGTCGGCTTCGGTCGGGGACGTGAGCTCGGCGATCGACGGCGTCGGCTGTGCACGATCGCTCAAGCCTCCACCGAAGGTCAGGCGCCGGGCGATCCATGCTCGTTGTTCCGTCGTGTTCTTTGCCATAACACGACGGTCGGCGTTGTAGAGGGTTCTTCTCGTGAAGCTGGCCTGAAGGTTCGGTAAGATGCTTTAGAACAGGCTGTCTTGCACGGCGAGTTCGTCAGGCTCGACATCGGCGATGCGAAGCTCGATGCCGTAGAGCGTTCGCAGGTCTGCGAGGAACCGATCGCTCGATCCCGGTCGACCCAACACAGTGACTCGACCGCTCGCTGCGATGAACTCAACGTCGTGATTCCCCGAATGCAGCTTGAGCGGGTACGGGTGGACGCGAGCCCAGATCGGATCGGTGGAGATCGAGCTCACCCAGCCGGTCGATGACGGCGTAGTGCGGGAATCATCCAACCTGGCCATCAACGAGTGGACGGTGACTGTCCAGCGGCTGAGCTCGGCGCGTAGGTGATCGTCGCTGACCGGCTGCAAGAGTCCAGCGAGCTTTCGTCGAACCGACACAGATTGCGACAAGCCCAGTTCGACCGTGATCCGATCTTCGAGTGTGCGAACCGCGAATCCATCGGTTGCGGCCGCCACGACTTGGGCCGCCCAGGCGCCCTGCTCTTCCAGGCGGGTTGGGAGGCGAGCAGCGGTGGAGGTACCTACTTTTATCGAGCCATCACGAAACGCTGCGAGATAGAGGCTGTTGGGTTGCTCCAAATGTGTGCGAACAGCGGAATCGAGCTCGCTGTGGCCCTTGTTGTGTGCGTGGTGAAGCTGCGACGCGAAGGTGGCATCGCTGGCTGCACAGCGATCGCAGGTCCGCCCGTGGTGTAAAGGCGGCCGGTCGCAGTCGGTCCAGGGCACGCCCGAGTCGCGAAACGGCTTGTGGCCAATACACCACCTCGTTGAATCGCGGCCCGCTGAGTAGCGGAGGGCGAGGTGGTCGAGCGGGTAGAGACTCGACGGCGCGCCGTTTCGTCGAAGCCGGACCTGCGGGCGTCCGGTTGTCCACGTCAGACCCGTGATGACGACGGTGTCTCCAGGTTCCACAAGCCGAGTCTGGCGAAGATCGGGCGTCGATGACGAACCGTGTCTCTTCCCACATATTAGGAAGCTATATACAGGCGCAACTATTGGGAATACTCTGTCGACCGTGTCAGTCACTTCGGTCGATCGTTCGTTCAGAATCCTCCACGAAGTAGCACGTGGACCAAAGACGCTGTCGCAACTGGCCCGCTCGCTGAGCATGGCCACGAGTACGACAGGACGTTTTCTCCGCTCGCTTCTCGACGCCGGTGCGGTCATGCGATCCGCCGATGGCGTGTATTCGATCGGCCCGGTGATCCATGAACTCGCTGGTGGCGCTCCGAGCCAACCCGATCTCCTCTCCCTCGCCGCGACACATCTGTCGGCGCTGGCCAAACTGACCGGGGAGACAGCCGGCATCGCCGCAGCTATCGACAATGACGTCCTTCACCTGGGGCAGGTGAGCAGCGATGTCAGGGCTGATGTGCAAGTTCGGGATTGGAGCGGCGAACAAGTGCCGGCTCACGCGGGGTGCACCGGACTCGTGCTCATGGCGTACTGGCCCGAGGCGCAGCTCGAGGCGTATGTCTCCCAATCACTCGAAGCGTTCAGTGAGCGGACGGTTGTGGACGCGAAGACGATCCGTTCGCGCCTCGACCACATCCGCCGCAACGGTTATCTCTGGACCACCGACGAGTACGCGATCGGTGTCACCTCGGCGGCGGCGCCGGTCTTCGATCGTGCGGGGAGCGCCGTCGCTGCGCTCCACGTCTTCGGTCCCGCCTACCGATTTCCGGACACGAACGAAACCAAATCGATCGCTGCGGAGCTCCACCGTCGAGCGGAACTGCTGAGCGCTTCGCTCGGCCATAGGCAGGACTCAACCGGTGGCAATTGCCACTTGGATCAATCGAAGAGAGCCAAGAATGTCGCCTGACCCCAGTCGTCGACGCGGTGGACGCCGTCGAACCGGCGCTTCCGCAGCTGCGCCGATGCAGCAGGTCCCGTTCCGTTCCGTTCGTCGGCATTTCGAAGCAACGCGCGTCGTGTCCGATGATGAACTCGAATCCATCCACGACGCCTCGCTCATCGTTCTCCGAGATATCGGCATCGACGTTCTCGACGAAGATGCCCGGCGACTGTACGTGGATGCGGGTGCGGTAGCCGACGACGATCGAGTTCGGTTCGATCCAGCAATGGTGACCGAGCTGATCAAAACGTGCCCGAGCGAGTTCACGCTCCACGCCCCCAACCCAGATCACAATGTTCGAATCGGAGGTGACAACGTCGTGTTCACGGCGGTAGCGAGTCCGCCGAACGTCTCGGGCAACGGCGAAGGACGTCGGACCGGGAACCGAAGCGACTTCCAGAACCTCGTTCGGTTGAGCCAACACTTCAACGCGATTCATATGCACGCTGGTTACCCGGTCGAGCCCTCGGACATTCACGCATCGGTGCGGCACCTCCACGCAACGCACGATCTCCTCACCCTGAGCGACAAAGCGATCAACGTTTACAGCCTTGGTCGCCAACGAAATCGCGACTGTTTGGAGATGGTGCGAATCGCTCGTCAGGTATCGGACGAACAGCTCGATCAGGAGCCCTCCGTGCACACTGTCATCAACTCGTCTTCGCCGCTACGCCTCGACATTCCAATGCTTCAAGGAATCATGGAGTATTCGGCGCGAAACCAGGTGGTGATCATGACGCCGTTCACCCTGGCGGGAGCGATGGCTCCGGTCACGGTCGTTGGCGCCGTCACGCAACAGAATGCTGAGGCCTTAGCCGGAATGGCGCTTACTCAGATAGTGCGGGCCGGGTCTCCCGTCGTGTACGGCGGGTTTACGTCGAACGTGGACATGAAGTCCGGCTCTCCCGCCTTCGGTACGCCTGAGTTCATGACCTCGGCCATGCTTGGCGGACAGCTGGCTCGACGCTACGCAGTGCCGTACCGCTCATCGAATGTGAATGCGTCGAACTCCGTCGATGCCCAAGCCGGTTATGAATCGGTGTTCTCGTTGTGGGGTGCGATCATGGGCGGAGCGAACATCGTGTTTCACGGCGCGGGGTGGCTCGAGGGTGGGCTCAATGCCAGCTTCGAGAAGATGGTTCTCGACGTAGACCTGTTGTCGATGATGCAAACCTTTCTCCAGCCCGTGGTCGTCGATGACTCCACACTCGCGCTCGAGGCCATGGCCGACGTCGGGCCCGGTGGGCACTTCTTTGGCACCCAGCACACTCAGGATCGATACAAGACAGCCTTTTACAGTCCGATGGTCTCGGATTGGCGAAATTTCGAGGCGTGGGAAGAAGCGGGTTCGCCAACGGCGGTCGACAAGACGACCGAACTCGTGCCTCGGTTCTTGTCCGAGTGTGTGCCACCACATATAGATGATTCGGTTCGGGCCGAACTTGGTGAGTTCGTCGCCCGCCGCGTCGAAGAGGGCGGCGTCCCGACCGACTACTGACTTTGTTAACGCCGACCGCCGTCGACGAGAAACTCTTGGGCTGTGCATGCAGCGCCATCGTCGGAGGCAAGAAACAGGACCATCTGCGCGAACTCGGCTGGATAGATTCGTCTTTTGATCGCTTGATCTCGAAGTGTTCCAGCTTCGCCTTCGGGCGACCACCACTTCAACAACTGGCGTTCCGTTGCGACCCAACCAGGCAGGACGGTGTTGACCCGAATTCCATCGGGCCCAAACGTGCGGGCCATCGTTCGAGTGATCCCCTCGACGCCCGACTTTGCTACCGCGTACCCCGGGAAGAAGTCTTCCTGCATCATGTAGCTGCTCGAGCCGATGTTCACGATCGAGCCGTTGCTCGCCTCGATCATCGCTGGGGCGACAGCTTGAATGGCGAAGAAAACGTGGCGAAGGTTGGTGTTGAGGCGATCGTTCCAATAGTCCGGCGTCATGTCTTGCCACGTGTGGCGTTCGTCGTTCGCGGCGTTATTGACCAGCACCTGGATCGACCCAAGGGCCTGTTGCGCGTCCGAGATCGCCGACTGCAGTGCAGCGATGTCGACGAGATCGACGTCGTAGAAAAGTGGCGTATGCGCCGAGCCTTCGCACCGGGCGATCGTCTCAGCTGCTTTGTCGGCCTGGATGTCGGCGAACGCTACTCGGGCGCCCTGTTTCGCAAACTCCTGAACGATTGCACGGCCGATTCCGTCGGCGCCTCCGGTGATGAACACCGTTCGGTCAACCAATGAGGGATAGGTCGCGTAGTTGGCGTCGGGTGCAGCATGTGGATCGATCATTGTTCAGGAGGCTACAGGGCCGGCCGAGGTCGAATTCCTCCGAATCGACGTTGGCTTCAGCCGACCACTTGACGAAATACGCCCGAACCGGCGTCGGACCAAACTGGAAGCGTGCGAGTCACCGGGTCGTACTCGCGCAACCACTGCGCCATCCACGGCGGATCGACCAATTGGTCGGGATGAAAGTCCTTCGCTATCGACGCAGAGACGACCGGCAGGACGACGAACGCGAAGCTGACACCCCAACCGATCAGTCGCATCCAGCGAATGGGGCTGAGGGCGTGAAACCGGCGGCAGAAGAGCGCCAGTCCACCGATGATCGTGAACCCGATCAGAACAGCGAACGCGACGAGCAAGGCTGCTTTGTAACGTCGTTGCGCCGTGGGATGGGCGAGCATCACATCGTGGGCGATCCCTTTGTGTTCGATCTCTTCGGCCAAGTGCCACAGGAAAAGTGTTGCAGCGCGCTCGTCCGCTCCCGAGAAGTACGACCGAAGTCCTGACTCCGCCCATCGAGCAGAACAAAAGGCCACGATCTCGAACGCTGCAGCGAACGCTATGCCGAACGCAATGGATCGTTTCGCCAAGCGAGCGAAGATCCAAGCGCCAAATCGGTCGAGTCGACGAGCGATCGCCGAGGTAGCGCACAACGATCGATTGAAGTCGCGATGCGCTTTGAAATGCGCGCTCTCTTGGCGTACGAGCGTGTCTACGTCATGCAGAAGCCGAGTCGATGGGGCTTTGGTCTGATCGAGTCCGGTCCGAACCATCGAGATGACGTACGGCTCGGCGTGTGGCATCAGGAGCGAAATGGCATTGGCCGCTGCTCCGAACTCTGGCAGGCGGTGGTGCCAGTCATCGGTTTCGCGATCGAGCCAGTCGAATCGCACTCGCCGTGCGGTCACCGCAGGCGTATCGACCAAGGCCATAGATACTCTTCGGTCGGTCGAACGCACCTATGAATAGGTCGTCGGGTCGACTGCTTCGCGCTGAATCTCAGCCGAGGAGTTGTTGGCTGTCGACGATGAAAAGCACGACGAGCAACACGATCACGGCCATGTTCAGCGCACTGGCCCACCACTTGTATGGATGGTCGGCTGCGAAGAATCGGCGAATGCTCATCACGTTGAACACGATGGCGACCACACCGATCAGAACGCCGATGACGGCACCGGTATTGGAGGCAATGCCGACCAGTGGCGCGACAAAGGGAAAAACGATATACGTGAGCAAACACCGGACGCCCGAAATCGCGACCGACGTGGAGAAGACTCGCTCGGCAGTAGCCGGGGATTCAGTGTCTTGGGCAGTTGCCGTGCCCTCGGGGATAATCGACGTCTCGCTCATCTCTAGGAAGGGTACCTGCCCCTGTTCGTCGATGCCTTAAGCATCGCGCACTATCTATTCGGCGGGAGGTAATGTCGTACAGATGTTCGTACTTGGAATCGACCCGGGTCTCACGCGGTGTGGTTATGGCTGTCTCGAGTGGTCGGGTCCGAATCGTGTTCGAGCTGTTGCTGCTGGCGTTGTTCGCACCGAACACACCGAAGAGCTGGCGAAACGGCTCGCAACGATGCAGCGCGAGATCACCGAACTGATCGCGGAATACAAGCCGTCGGTGGTCGCGATCGAGCGGGTGCTGTTCCAGGTGAACGTGAGTACCGCAATGGCTGTTGGCCATGCGTCCGGCGTGGTCATGGCCGCAGCCGCAACGGCTGGCTGCGACGTCCGCCAGTACAGCCCGAACGAGATAAAATTGGCCGTCACCGGTTACGGAAACGCAGACAAACAACAGGTCGAACGAATGGTGAGAGCACAGCTCAAGCTCGAAAAGGAACTGAAGCCGGTCGATGCCGCAGACGCGATCGCTGTGGCGCTATGCCACACGGCGATTGTTGGCGTGCCGCCCGTGAGCACCGGAGTGCGTGCATGATCGGGTCTATTCGAGGAACCCTCCTCGACAGAAATCTTGGGGGCGACGAAGTCCTGGTGGAGGTCTCGGGCATTGGATACCGGGTGCTCGTCGCACCTGCCACCTCGGCACGCGCCAGTCACCTCGGAAGCGAAGTTTTCCTTCACGTGCATCATCAACAGCGCGAGGATGCCCAGATTCTCTATGGGTTCTCGACAATCGAGGAACGACGAATCTTCGAGATCGTGATCTCGGCTCATGGAGTTGGCCCATCCCTCGGCATGGCAATTCTTTCGGTCCACGGTCCGGGCGAACTCAAGGCGGTGCTCGCGACCGAAGATATCGATGCACTCTGTGCCGTGCCCGGCGTGGGCAAGAAGACGGCGACACGTTTGCTCATCGAACTCAAATCGAAACTCGATCTGCCCGACGTCGATCTCTCCTCGCTGGATCGGCCGGTCGCCCACGCTGAGCTACCAGCACATATCGAGGTGCGGCAGGCACTCGACGCACTCGGCTACACAGGTGATGAAGTGCGCCGCGTGCTCTCCAAAATCCCGACCGAAGGTGATCCCGCGTTGCTCACCCGCGATGCGCTCCGATTAATTGCTGAGGGTGTCTGATGCGCGACGAGCTTCTGTCGCCCGACGGCGATGACGAGGAGCGTCATGTCGAAGCTCGCGATGAGGTGGGCCTTCGCCCCCAGTCGCTCGACGATTTCGTTGGGCAGGAGCAACTGAAGGCGCATTTGCGCGTCATGCTTCAGGCAGCCCGAGGACGCGATCAGCCAATGGGTCATCTGCTCTTCGCCGGGCCACCAGGCCTCGGCAAGACCACCCTCGCCACGATCATCGCGAACGAGATGGGAGCGACGATTCATGTGACGTCGGGGCCTGCGCTCGAAAAGGGTGGTGATCTCGCAGCGATTCTCACCAAGCTCGAAGACGGCGACGTGTTGTTCATAGACGAGATTCATCGCCTTCCGCGCCCGGTCGAAGAAGTGCTCTATCCGGCAATGGAGGATTTCCAGCTCGATCTCGTGCTGGGTAAGGGTCCAGCGGCGCGCACGATGCGTCTGCCGGTGGCGCAGTTCACGCTCATCGGGGCGACAACTCGCACGGGCCTCATCACCGGCCCGCTTCGCGATCGCTTCGACTATCCGGCCCGCCTCGATTTCTACGAACCCGACGAGCTCCAATCGATCGTGTTGCGCGCGTCCGGAATCCTCGATGTCACCGTGGACGGGGCCGGGGCGAAGGAGATCGCGTTACGGAGCCGCGGGACGCCACGAATCGCAAACAGGTTGCTCCGTCAGGTTCGAGACTTCGCCGAGGTCGAACGCGACGGAAAGATCACCGAGGCCATCGCCCGCGATGGCCTGGAATTCTTCGGAGTCGATAGTCGAGGTCTCGACAAATCGACCCGTGCGCTTCTGCTCTCGTTGTGCAACATGTTTGATGGTGGACCCGTTGGGCTCAAGACGTTGTCGATCAGCGTGAGCGAGCCGGTGGAGACCGTCGAGGATGTTTATGAGCCGTACCTCATCCAACAGGGTTTCCTTATGCGCACTCCCAAGGGTCGCGTCGCCACGGTCGCCGCATGGCAACACCTCGGGCTGATTCCTCCGAATTCGAGCCCGGACAAAGGCACCCCGCCCGGCCTCTTCGACTAGCGATTTTTTGTTCGGCGCAAACCCGGAATCTCGACCTCGGCGGTCGTGAGCGTTTGAGCGCCAGAGTCGACGTCACACTGCGTGCACCGATTCATGATCACGACCACAAGTCCCAGGGTGAACACCAGGCCCCGGCACCGCATCTGTCCATTGTGGCTCAACTTGCTAATACGATCGGGTCGCCGTGACCCTGATCGATGAGTTCGACTACGAGCTGCCATCCGAGCGAATCGCCCAGATTCCTTTGACCGATCGCGCGGCGTCGAAGCTGTTGATCGATCGAGGGACCGCCCCTGCAGAGCACCGCCAGGTCCGCGATCTCGGGGACCTTCTTCGGCCGGGAGATCTTCTCGTCGTCAACGACACCAAAGTGTTGCCTGCGCGAATCTTCACGACTCGACCGACCGGCGGTGTGACCGAACTGTTGTTGCTTGAACCCGATGGCCCAGCGGCGACCGCCCTGCTCGCAACCCGCTCGGAGTGGGTGGCACTCGTGAAGCCGAGCAAGAAAGTGGTGCCAGGCACGGAACTGACGATCGAGGGCGAAGCCGATCTACACATCACGGTTGGCGATGATCTCGGAGAGGGGCGTCGACGGGTCGTTCTGGAGTCGTCGGCGCTGGGAGCCGCGCTCGATCGGGTCGGGAAGATGCCGCTGCCGCCCTACATCACCGAGTCGCTCGACGATCCCGATCGTTATCAGACGGTCTACGCCGATCAGCCGGGCAGCGCTGCCGCGCCGACCGCTGGGCTTCACTTCACCGACGAGCTCCTCACTCAGCTGACGAACGCTGGTGTACAGACTGCAACCGTCGAGCTCGTGGTCGGCCTCGACACCTTTCGCCCCGTGATGGTCGATCGGCTCGACGACCACCACATGCATTCCGAGCGATATCACGTGCCAGATGCAACTCTGGCGAAGCTTGCCCAGGCCGAACGCGTAGTCGCTGTCGGTACGACGACCGTTCGCGCGCTCGAGTCCTCGGTTCAGCTCGGACCCACAGGTGCGACCACGTTGTTCATTCGGGAGCCCTACGATTTCGCGATCGTCGATCTATTGCTCACCAATTTCCACATGCCGAAGAGCACGCTTTTGGTGATGATCGACGCGTTCGTCGGTCCACGATGGCGAGACCTCTACGCTGAAGCGCTCGCTATCGACTATCGATTTTTGTCCTTCGGCGACGCCATGCTCCTCGATCGAAACGCCAACTGAGCCGCCATGCACACGACATTCCAACTCGAATCCTCCGATGGTCTGGCTCGGGCTGGCACGGTCACGACCGCCCGCGGAACCTTCACAACGCCATGTTTCATGCCCGTGGGAACTCGCGGTGCGATCAAACACTTGTCGTCGGCCGACATGGAAGACCTTGGCGCCCAGGTGATTCTCTCGAACAACTACCACCTCATGCTTCGCCCTGGTGCCGATGTGGTCGAGGCCTTGGGTGGCCTCCATAAGATGGCCGACTGGAGTGGACACACGCTCACGGACTCGGGCGGATACCAGGTGTTTTCGCTCGAACCGAAGATCACCGATGAGGGAGCCACGTTCAGGTCGGTGTACGACGGCAGTACGCATGTGATGACACCGGAGAGCGCTGTCGGCACGCAGGTCTCCATCGGCGCCGACATTCAGATGGTGCTCGACGTGTGTTCTGCGTTGCCGAGCACAGATCAGGTGATTCGTGAGGCGATGAATCGCACCGCGAACTGGGCGGGACGAGCCCGCCAAGCGTTTCTCGATCATCCCACGGCGTCTGAAAAACAGAGTCAGTTCGGCATTGTTCAAGGCGGTCTCAGCCTCGACATGCGCCGTGAAAGTGCTGAGCGAACACTCGAGATCGGGTTTGATGGTTACGCGGTTGGTGGGCTCTCGGTTGGCGAACATCGCTCGGAGTGGCATGAACCGTTATTGGCCGTCACGAACAACCTCCCGGCCGACCAACCCCGTTATTTCATGGGTCTCGGCGATCCAGCCGGAATCGTTGACGCCGTCGGTCGTGGGATCGACATGTTCGACTGTGTGCTTCCCACCAGGCTTGCGCGGCACGGCACGCTCCTCACGTCCGCGGGTCGGACAAACCTGACTCGGGCCGAATACGCGACGTCTGACGAACCAATCGACCCCGAGGGCCCAGCGTCACGTTGGTCCAAGGGATATCTGCGCCACCTATTGCAGGTTCGTGAACCAACAGCCCAGCGGATTCTCACGCTCCACAACCTGTGGTGGCTACTGCGTTTCGTCGACGACATGCGTACGGCCATTGAACAGGAGCGCTTCGAATCGTTCGCGGCCGAGGTGTACGAGCTCTGGGCGTAACCCGATTAGTGCACGAGAACAGTGTGGTCGCAAGGTTCCGCTTCAACCAGCTGTAGCCTGGCGGGCTGAACGTTTCGACCGAGGTCTGACACCATGGCACAACTCATCCTTCCGCTACTGCTCTTCGTGGGCATGTACATGCTCCTGATCCGCCCACAGCAACAAAAGGCCAAGGCGCAGCGTGCGCTCGTTGGCAGAGCGTCGGCGGGCGACCGCGTCATGTTGACGTCGGGTATCTACGGCACGCTGACCGAGGTGCTCGCCACAACCGCGTATCTCGAGGTCGCCGAAGGCATCGAGATCCTGGTCAATCGACAACTGATTCAGGACATTCTCGATGACTTCCCAACCGACGAACTCGACGCAGCTGATCACGGCGACGTCGAGGACGATGACGTCGAGGACGATGACGTCGAAGATACGGACGACGTGCAGGACGCTGAGGCCTAACTACACATGGCTCGGCGACAAGTTGTTTATCTCATCGGAATCACGGTCATCTCGATCGCCGCGCTCGTCGGGACGTTTGTCGCGGGCAACGAACCCTTGCTTGGGCTCGATCTTCAGGGTGGTGTGAGCGTTCGTTACCGCACGACCGAGGAGATCGACGATCCGGTCGAACTCGAAGAAAAGATTAACCAAGCGGTCGAAGTTATTCGTAACCGAGTCGATGGGCTCGGGGTCGCGGAACCTGAAATTCAAGCCGAAGGTAATGGCATCCTCGTCTCACTTCCTGGTGTCGATGACCAGCAGCGTGCTCTCGACCTTGTCGGCGAGACAGCCGTGATGCGTTTCAGGCCCGTGATTGCCGAGTTGGCGGTTGGTTCCACAAACCGACCAGCCGAGTACCCCGCGGGATCCACGCTCGACGTAAACGGTTTCACTCCCCACGACGAGATCGACGAAGAATCGATCATCGTCGTGTCCTCGGACCCGACGCTCGCATCGCCTGGTAGGTACGTGCTCGGCCCAACGGGCATGACGGGCGACGGCCTCTCCGACGCTCAAGGTGTCTTTAACGGTCAACAATGGATCATCGCCGTTGAGCTGAAGGGCGGCGAAATTGGTGAGGACGCCTTCCGCGAACTCACCACGCAGTGTTTCTTTGGTGCTCCAACCTGCCCTGCATCATTCGGGGGGCCTGGCCGAATCGCGGTCGACCTCGACAACCAGGTGATCAGCGCCCCAGCGGTTCAAAGTGGCGACCTTGGCGATTCCTTCATCGTGTCGGGCAACTTCACCCAAGAGACCTCAGACGATCTGGCTCTAAAGCTTCGATTCGGTGCGCTTCCCATCCAACTCGAACCCGAAGACCAACAACTCGTCTCCGCGACCATTGGTAAGGACGCACTCGAGGCCGGCGTGATCGCTGGCATCATCGGGCTCGTCCTCGTTGCGATCTTCATCATTGGCTACTACCGAATCCTCGGTGTGATCGCCATGTTGTCATTGCTGATCTCCGCCGCGCTTCTGTGGTCGATCATCTCCTTTCTTGGCGCGAGCCAGGGCCTGGCGCTCACCCTCGCCGGTATCACGGGCATCATCGTCTCGATCGGTGTCTCGGTAGATTCGAACATCGTCTACTTCGAGCATCTGAAGGAAGACGTGCGCAACGGTAGGACCGTGCGGACTGCGGTCAATAAGGCCTTCCCAGTTGCGTTCTCGACAATCGTCAAGGCGGACATGGCATCGCTTATCGGCGCGGTCCTGCTCTACGCGCTCACCGTTGGCGCGGTCCGAGGTTTCGCTCTCTACCTGGGAATTGCGACGATCCTCGACCTGATCGCCACCTACTTCTTTATGGGCCCAGCCGTGCAGTGGATTACCCGCCAGCCAAGGATCGCAGGCTCATCAACACTGATGGGAATCCCTGGCCTCACCCAAGACCGAGTCGGCACAGACGAGGGCGACGAATGAAACTCACACCCGAAAACGACGGCCGCCGCCACTTCGACTTCCCGGAGCTTTGGCGCAAGACCCTTATTGCGTCAGGTGTTGCGGTCGCGGCGAGCCTTTTGGCTCTTGTTATAGGCGGCCTCGATCTGGGGATCGACTTCGAAAGCGGCACGTCCTTCGAGATCGAGACGTCGGAGAGCATCGAAGACGTTCGTGCGGTATTGCCGAGCGACGTCGCGGCCGAAGCACGGATTCAAGAGGTCATCCAGGACGGCACACGCCTCGTTCGAGTCCGCAGCTCGATCGAAGACCCCGGAGCCGTTCGCGCCTCATTGGCCGAGATCGGTGAGATCGCAGCCTTCCGATCTGTTGGCCCCACGTGGGGATCAGCGATCACGGACAAGGCCATTCGAGCACTGGTCTTCTTCTTCATAGCGATCGCGTTGTACATCTCAGCAAGGCTCGAGTGGAAGATGGCAATCGGCGCGCTCGTCGCTGTTGCGCACGACATCGTCATCAGCGTCGGTGTCTACGCGATCTTCCGATTCGAGGTCACACCGGCGACGGTCATTGCCTTCCTGACGATCATGGGCTACTCGCTCTACGACACGATCGTTGTCTATGACAAGGTCCGCGACATCTCAGCTCGCGTTGGCGCAACCGGTCGGTACACCTACACCGAAATGATGAACCTGGCGCTGAATCAGGTGCTTGCTCGCTCGCTCAACACGACGATTACCTCGATTATCCCCGTTATTTCGATGTTGGTCATCGGTTCGCTGATTCTCGGCGCCACGACTCTGCAAGAGTTCTCGATTGCGTTGTTGGTCGGTTTGCTAGTCGGCGGCTACTCCTCGATCTTCATTGCCTCGTTCGTGGTCGCGAACCTGAAGGAACGCGAGCCCGAATACCAACTGATCGCCTCCAAGGCTGCGAAGCGTTCTGGCGAGTCGGTGGGAACTCGCGAGGTATCGGCCGAAGATGCGACGTTTGGCGAACAAGCACAACGTGCTCGTGCCCGAGCAGGATCGTCGGCAGGAAAGGCTTCTGGGAGCGCACCTCCCAAGCCAAACAAGTCGGCCAAGAGCGGAGCGGTGACCACGTCGAGTGGCACGACGGTTCCACCTCGGCCACGCAAGACCAAGCGCAAGAAATAGCGGGCTGCTAGTCCGCTTCGGAAGCGGCGGTGATTTGCACCGCGATTCCGAGAGCATCTTGGAGCAACGCTTTTCGTTCGTTAGCTGCGAAGACCTCGAGTTCGAGATCGTCTCCGAAAACCACGAGGTCGAGCCGGGAGTGCAGCACGGCTATGTCGAGTTCGCTCGCAGCATTGCGGTACGTGCGGTCCAGCGCGATCCCGATGCGCAGCATGCCAGCGAGAACCGAAACAATGTATTTGTCGCCGTCGGTTTGCGACGCGAATTCCTTGTGTCCCGGCTTTGGGGCACTCTTTCGGTGGTACCGAGCGATCAGTGCGATCATGGTTCGTTCGTATTCGTTGAAGCCGGCGAGATGTTCGGTGTTGCAGATCAGGTAGTACGAGTGACGGTGATGGGCGCCATGGCCGACGAAGCGGCCGATGTTGTGCAACATCGCTGCTGCTTCGAGGAGATCTCGTGCAGACTCGCCGAGCCCGTGGAGTGCGTGGGTCGTGTCGAAGATCTGAAGCGCGATGTCGGTTGCTTGCCGGGCGTGCACGATGTTCTCGCCGTACCGTTCGGCAACGGCGCGCACACTATGTGATCGAATTTCGTTGAGATGCAGGAGCGTGTCGGGCGAAGGATCTCGTCGGTCGATTCTGTCGAGAACAAGACCCTCTCTCAATGCGTCCGGCGAGATGACGAACTCGTCGAACCCAAGCTCATCCATGAGTGTTTCGACGATGATTGCCCCGGCCACGATCGTGTCAGCCCGGTGCTTGTCGACGCCTCGAATCGCGAGGCGCTCGGCAGGCGTGCGGGCTTCCTTGATCATCGCCGCAGCGACGTTGATCTCGTCTCGGCGGATCGTGTCGCGGCGTTCTTCGCCGTCATTTGTAGACCGACCATTCCTGGCGACCGCTGCGAGGGTTTCGAAGGTGCCCGAACATCCGACGACGCGCTCGACGTCAGCGGCACGAATAGTGACGGCGTCGCGCGCAATGAATGACCGAATGAATCGACGGCATTGATCTATTCGCTCGATGGTCGCGATGCCGTCGGGAAAAAACCTATTCGACAAACGGACGTGACCAATCTTGAGGCTTCGAAGGAAGGTTGGGTCGACCCCATCGCCCACGATCAGCTCGGTGGAACCGCCGCCGATGTCGATGACGAGATGACGTGTGTCTGCGATCGGAACGGCGCCCAGCGCACCGAGATGAATCAGACGAGCTTCCTCGACGCCAGCGATGACCTCTACGTCGATGCCCGCCTCGTCGCGAGCTCGATTGAGAAAGGTCGATGCATCATCGGCTTCGCGCACAGCACTGGTAGCGACGGCATGAATCTCGGCAAAGTGAGCTTGAGCCAAAGCCCGAAACTTCGAGAGCGCCTCGATCGCCCGATCGACGGCCTCGGGATCGAGCGTCTTCATGTCCGAAACACCAGAACCGAGTCGGACAGGAAGTTTCTCACGAAGAAGAATTTCGGGTCGCCCGCCCTCGATCGGACGTGCGATCGCGAGGTGGACCGAACTCGTGCCGATGTCGATCGCGGCGAGGTTGCGACGGTGAGCCATGTCTGGAGGGTAGTTTCGGTCGGTGGACTTGAGCGGTTACATACGAGACGTCCCCGACTTTCCGGAGCCGGGCATTTTATTCAAGGACATCGGGCCATTGCTGGATGACCATCAGGCCTTTGCCGAGGCGGTGCGAACAATGTCTGCATCGTTTGTCGAGGGAGGCATCACCCATGTCGCGGGCATCGAGGCTCGCGGTTTCCTGTTCGGGCCTTCTGTGGCGCAAGTGTTGACCGCTGGGTTCGTTCCGCTTCGGAAACCGGGGAAACTCCCAGGAGAGGTCATCGGGCACGACTATGCGCTCGAGTACGGCACCGATCGGATCGAGGTTGCCTCCGGCGTGCTCTCTGCAGGTGACCGGGTTCTCCTGGTGGACGACGTCCTCGCCACCGGCGGCACGCTTCAAGCAGCGTGTGCGCTCGTAAGGAGCTCGGGAGCCGAGGTTGCGGGAATCAGCGTGCTCATCGACTTGGTTGCACTCAATGGACGAAGCAAACTTCCCGATGTGCACATCAGTGCATCAATCGAGGTGAACTGAAATATGCCGACCGTGATCCGTGTGCTCCCGTGGCGACGACAGTCGGTGCGCGTCGAAGGTGAGCTGACGGCGATCGTCGGCGCATTTCGCCGCACGCGTCCCGATGGTTCGATCGACCGGATCCAGCGCGCGTACCGGATCGCGGCGTCCGCTCATGGTGATCAACGTCGAAAGTCGGGAGAGAGTTACATCTCTCATCCGTTGGCGGTCGCCAAAGTTGTCGCCGAATTCGGTCTCGACGATGTCGCCATCTCGGCGGCACTTCTTCACGATGCCGTCGAAGACACCGCGGTGTCTCTCGAACAGCTCACCGAAGAGTTCGGCGAAGCGGTCGCACACGTCGTCGACGGTGTCACCAAGCTGGAAAGGGTGCATTTCGATAGCAAGGAAGACCAGCAGGCCGCCTCTGTTCGCAAAATGATGATCGCTATTGCTCAGGATGCCCGAGTACTGATTATCAAGCTGTCCGATCGGCTCCATAACATGGAGACCATCGCTTCGCTGCCAGCGTGGAAACAGGAACGGACCTCCAAGGAAACGCTTGAGATCTACGCTCCGCTCGCTCACCGACTCGGCATGCAAGATCTGAAGCAGCACCTCGAAGACCTCGCATTCGCTGCAAGCTCACCAAAACAATACGCAGAGCTCGAGGCCATGGTTGCGGCCAGGGCGCCGGAGCGAGACCTCTACATCGCCCAACTTCTTGGCGACATCGACGCCCGGCTGGCCGAGCTCGACATCGAAGGATCGGTGACCGGACGTCAAAAGCATCTGTATTCCATCTACCAAAAAATGGTGGTCAAGAACACCGAGTTTGAAGATATTCACGATCTCGTTGGCATTCGTGTCGTCGTCGACTCGGTTCGCGATTGTTACTCCGCGCTCGGGTCGATTCACTCGTCGTGGAAACCGGTACAGGGTCGGTTCAAGGACTACATCGCAATGCCCAAGTTCAACCTGTACCAGTCGCTCCATACGACCGTGATCGGACCGCTCGGCAAAGAGGTCGAGGTTCAGATCCGAACAGAGGAGATGCACGCTCGCGCCGAGAACGGTGTGGCTGCGCACTGGGGTTACAAGGAGGCCGCGTCAGACCAAGAAATCGCATGGCTGAATCGCATTATCGAGTTCGATCAGGAGACGTCTGACCCGTCGGCCTTCATGACGAACCTGAAGACAGATCTCGATCAGGACGAAGTCTTTGTTTTCACTCCGAAGGGTCAGGTCGTCGAGCTGGCGGTCGGAGCGACCCCGGTCGACTTCGCGTTTCAGATCCACACCGAGGTTGGGGAGCGCTGCACGGGCGCTCGGGTGAACGGTCGCCTCGTTCCGCTCGATACTCGGTTGCAATCCGGCGATCGTGTCGAGGTCATCACTTCGAAGAATCCCGATGCCGGGCCATCCAAGGACTGGCTCAACTTTGTGGCTTCGCCAAAGGCGGCCAACAAGATTCGCAACTGGTTCAGCCGCGAGCGGCGGAGCGAGTTCATCGAATCGGGCCGCGATGAATTGATGGCGGCGCTCCGGCGCTCCGACGTGCCGGTTCAGCGGACGATGAAGAGCGATCTGCTGGTCGATATTGCGAACGAGATGAACTACATCGACCTCGACGCCCTGTTGGCGGCGCTCGGTGAAGGACACGTGTCGCCTCGCACGATCGTGAATCGGGTCAACAAGGAATATGCACCCGGTGAGTCGACCGAACAGATTCCCGAGACGTTCGATCGAGTTCGCCGCCGCTCAGATCCTCGGTCGCTCCACGGGGGAGTACATGTTGAGGGCCTCGACGATTTGCTCGTGCGGCTCGCCACCTGCTGCACCCCGGTGCCCGGAGACGACATTGTCGGTTTTGTCACTCGCGGCCGTGGCGTCTCGGTTCATCGCTCCGATTGCTCGAACGCCCGCTCTCTCGAGGCAGAACAACATGATCGGCTGATCGAAGTCGATTGGGATGATCGACATCATGGCTTGCACGAGGCGTCCATCGAAGTAGAAGCGTTGGACCGTCCTCGTCTGCTCAGCGATGTGTCGGGCGTGATGGCCGGCCATCAGATCAACGTCGTGTCGGTCGATACCCGGACTGGCTCCGACCGAATTGCACATATGCGGTTCGGATTTGAATTCGCTGACCCAACACACCTCGACTCGATGCTAAACGCAGTCCGTGGGGTGGAGTCTGTGTACGACGCCTACCGGGTTCTCCCCGGTTCCGCGTAACACGGGGCGTCGAGACGTTGGAAGACGATCACCGGTAACGCTGGCCGCTAGCCTTCACGCCGTGGCATCGCCGAAATTTCAGGCTCTTCGGGGCACTCGAGACATCATGACCCCCGACGCCGAACGGCATCGCGCTCTCGTCGATGTCTTCGCTGAGCAATCACGTCTCGCAGGGTACGGCCACATCATGTCGCCGATCTTTGAAGACCTCGGGGTCTTTCTTCGCGTGGGCGAGTCCACCGATGTCGTCACCAAGGAAATGTACGACTTCGAGGACAAGGATGGGAAGCGGATCGCGCTTCGCCCAGAGCTCACTGCATCGGTCGTGCGGGCGTTCGTGCAACACAATCCCCCGAGTTTGCCGTGGAAGGCTTGGTACGAGGGCCCTCAGTTCCGCCACGAGAAGCCACAGGCGGGCCGCTACAGGCAGTTCAGTCAAGTGGGTGTGGAAGTGCTGGGGTCCGACGATCCTGCAGTCGACGTCGAGGTCATCTCCCTCGGATGGCGGTTCTACGAAGAGCTCGGCATGACCCAAGTCGCGCTGCTCCTCAACTCACTCGGTGACGACACATGCCGGCCGCAATACTTCACAGCACTCGAGGAATACCTCCGCGATCACGCAAATGACCTCAGTGACGGATCGAAAGAAACCCTCGAGAAGAATCCACTACGCGTGCTCGACAGCAAACGACGCGAAGACGAGGGGATCATCGCGAACGCCCCACTCATGGTCGACTACCTCAGCGCGGATACTGCGGAACACTTTGCCGCCGTCCGCTCTGGACTCGACGCGCTGTCTATTCCCTACGAGATCTCGCCTCGGCTTGTCCGCGGCCTCGATTACTACACCCGTACGACATTCGAGTTTGCCTCGACGGCACTGGAGAACGCCCAAAACGCCGTTGGTGGTGGTGGCCGCTATGACGGACTTGCCGAAAGCCTCGGGGGTAAACCAACTCCGGGAATTGGTTTCGCGCTCGGCGTTGACCGAATCCTCCTCGCCTGCGACGCGGAGGGTGTGTTCGGCGCTCCGAACACTGCGCCAGACGTGTTCATCGTCGATCTGATGGGCGGCGCCGAAGCAACGATGCTCGCCGATCAGCTGCGACGAGCAGGAATCGCTGCGGATCGAGGGTTCGACGGAAGGTCCATGAAGGCCCAGATGAAGGTTGCTGATCGCTCGACGGCACCCTGGGCGGTGATCATCGGCGAGAGCGAACTCGCCGAAGGAAATGTGACCGTGCGCGATATGCATGGCGACAGCGGCCAGACTCTCGTGGGACGAGATGAACTGGTCGCAGCGCTCGCTTCACGGCTCGCTCCCTAACTCATCGGCACCGTCCGAACTCCAACCTCTCAACTCTTCGCTTCCAAGGAAACTTCATGTCATTACGCACCAACTACTGCGGTGAACTCAACGCCGAACACGTCGGCCAAATAGTCACCATCGCCGGCTGGGTAGATACCCGCAGGGTCCATTCCGAGCACCTCGCGTTCGTCGATGTTCGCGATCACACCGGCATCGTCCAGGTGGTCGTCGATCAGCGGGTCGACGTGCGCAGCGAGTACGTGGTTGCCATCACCGGGACCGTACGAGCCCGCCCGGACGGCATGGTCAACGCCGAGCTCGCTACGGGCGAGATCGAGATTGCTGACACCGAGGTGACCATCTTGAACGAGGCCGAACCTCCTCCGTTCCCAATGCACGAGCGCACCGACGTCGACGAGCAAATCCGTTTGAAGCACCGTTACGTCGACCTCCGCCGATCGAAGATGCAGCGGAACTTGCGTGCTCGCGCAAAGGTCAACAGTGCAATCCGCGGTGCCATGGAACGGCAGGGTTTCTGCGAAATCGAGACCCCGATGTTGATCGCGTCGACGCCCGAAGGCGCCCGCGACTTCGTCGTGCCTTCCCGACTCCACCCAGGTGATTTCTACGCATTGCCGCAAAGCCCGCAGCTGTTCAAGCAGCTCACGATGGTGGGCGGCATGGACCGCTACTACCAGATCGCTCGGTGTCTCCGAGACGAAGACCTCCGCGCTGATCGCCAGTTCGAGTTCATGCAGCTCGACGCTGAGGCCAGTTTCGTCGACCAAGAAGATGTCTTCTCATTCATTAGCGAGGCGATAGCGGACGCGACCGAAGCCGTCACCGGCGAACGTCCAACAGATATCCCTCGAATGACGTGGCACGAGGCGCAAGAACGATTCGGCTCCGACAAGCCCGATACCCGTTTCGGCATGGAACTCAACGACATCACCGATGTCTTTGAGAGCACCGAGTCGAGAGTCTTCCAAACCGCAGCAATCAAGGGTATCTGTATGCCTGGCGGTGCTGATGAGCTGGGCCGCAACGCTATCGATGACCTGACCGACAAGGCCAAGCGCTGGGGAGCCAAGGGTCTTGCCTGGTTCCGTGTTCGTGATGAGGGACTCGAGGGTGCGCTCACGAAGTTCATGAGCGAAGAAGAGATCGCTGGTGTCCAAGAGCGTCTCGGCGCGTCATCTGGCGACATGGTCTTCCTCATCGCCGACGATCGTCGCGTCGCAAACAAGGTCCTTGGACTGTTGCGCCTTGAACTCGGTAAACCTCCCGTCAACGACGGTGGGTTCAGCTTCCTGTGGATTACGGACTTCCCGTTGTTCGAAGCCGTGGTCGATGGGAATCCAATTCCGGCACACCACCCATTCACGATGCCGCACCTCGATGACGTCGGGATGCTCGAGACGGCCCAAGGCGACGAGTGGCTCGACATCCGGAGCCAGGCCTATGACCTCACGTTGAACGGCTGGGAACTTGGCTCTGGGAGCATCCGAATCTTCCAAAGCAACGTCCAGTCGCAGATCTTCGAACTGCTCGGGATAGGGGAAGAGGAGCAGCAGGCCAAGTTCGGTTTCCTTCTCGATGCCTTCAAATACGGCGCTCCACCGCATGGCGGTTTCGCGTTCGGTATCGATCGCCTCACCGCACTGCTCGTCGGGGAAGAGAACATCCGCGAGGTGATCGCGTTCCCGAAGACACAGTCGGGTTCTGATCCGCTGACGAACGCGCCGAGTCCGATCGATCCAGGCCAACTCGATGAGCTCGGCCTGCGAATCGTCCCGCGCCAGGACTGATCCGTGATCGCCCAGTACAAACAGGATTTCATCGACTTCATGATCGAGTCCGATGTCTTGACGTTTGGCGACTTTACGACGAAGAGCGGTCGGAAGACGCCGTATTTCATTCAGACGGGGAAGTACGGCACGGGCTCGCAGATCCGTCGTCTCGGAGAGTTCTATGCCGATGCGATCGAGGCGAACTTCGGCGATGACTTCGATGTGCTTTTCGGCCCGGCATATAAGGGGATTCCTCTCGCGGTCGAGACCGCTGGGGCATTGGCGGCGCGTGGTCGAGACGTCGGCTTCATGTTCAACCGCAAGGAAGCCAAGGATCACGGCGAAGGCGGCGTTCTCGTCGGACACGTTCCGTCCGCTGGAGATCGCGTGCTGATCATCGAAGATGTCACGACCGCAGGAACATCGATCCGTGAGACCGTACCGGTGTTGCGCGCTGCGGCAAATGTGCAGCTTGCAGGCCTCATCGTGAGCGTCGATCGAATGGAACGCGGCACCGGCGACAAGGCAGCGCTGGCACAAGTTGGCGATGACTTCGATATGGCGACACACGCCATCGTCACCGTTCGCGAGATCTTGGAACACGCCGTGCTCTCTGACGAACTAACGCAACGAATGCATGAATATCTCGAGGAGTTCGGGCCAAGATAGATCGGTGTACGTGCACCCAGACGCCTACCGCATCGATTTGTAACAACGTTTGTTGTGCGACGAAAGGCAAAACAAAATGAGCAATCTCATGGTCATCACCGGCGCATCGAGCGGGATTGGCGAGGCTCTCGCCGCGCAGGCCGCGGCGACCGGACACACCATTGCGACCATCAGCCGACGACCTGGCCCCGGTGAACACTTGGCCGCGGACTTGTCCGACCCCGGTTCCTGGTCGATGGTCGCTGAATGGGTCGATGCACTTATCGGTCGCCAGCCGTGGGACCGGATCGTGTTCGTACACAACGCTGGCGCGCTCGAACCTATCGGTTTCGCTGGTGAGGTCGACAGCGACGCCTACGTGAAGAACATCTTGTTGAACTCCGCTTCGCCACAGGTGCTCGGCGACCGTTTCATCACCGCTGCTGAACGGGCCGGCGTGTCCGCACAGTTCCAACTGATCAGTTCAGGAGCCGGTAAGCGGCCCTTTCTCGGTTGGTCGAGCTACTGCGCCGGGAAGGCCGCGGGGGATATGTGGATTCGGACGGCCGGACTTGAGCGAATCGAGCGAAACAGCAAGGTGCTGGTCGTATCTGTTGGCCCAGGTGTCGTCGACACGGATATGCAAGGGCACATTCGAGAGCAAAGTGACGACACGTTCCCGATGGTCGCTCAGTTTCAAGGACTGAGTGAGGGCGGCCAGCTTGCACCGAAGGACGATGTCGCAAGAATCCTTCTCGCTCTCGCGGAGTGCAACGAAGGGGACACGCTCGGAGACGTCACGATCGAGAACGGCCTCGTCACCGACGTTGCCGCGCTGAGCTAGGTCACCTCGTCGCGATCTTTCTGATGGCGAGTTGCGTTCCCGTAATTTGGGGAGTGCATGGTCCGGTAGGGTGCGGGCGTGACCGATCTCTTTGCCGCTGCCGCAGAGGAGCAGCAAGCCAAACGAGCGCCACTCGCTGACCGAATGCGGCCGGTTCGACTCGACGACATCGTTGGACAGGCTCACCTGCTCGGCGAGGGTCGACCACTGCGAGCGCTCATCGAGTCAGACACCCTCGGCTCGGTAATTTTCTGGGGCCCGCCCGGCACGGGAAAGACGACCCTTGCCCGAGTGATCGCTCGATCCACCGAACGCAGCTTCGAGTCCCTTTCGGCGGTCAGCGCCTCGGTAAAGGACGTGCGTGAAGTCCTTGTTCGAGCGCAAGACCGCTTGGGACAACACGCTCAGGGCACCATCTTGTTCCTAGACGAGGTGCACCGCTTCAACAAGAGCCAGCAGGACGCCCTGTTGCCCGGCGTCGAGACCGGGCTTATCTCGCTGATCGGCGCCACGACGGAAAACCCGAACTTCGAGGTCAATGCGGCGCTCCGCAGCCGATCGACACTGTTCCGCCTCAACATGCTCGACGAGGACGCACTTCGAGAGCTCGTGTCGCGAGGTCTTGATGCCGAACGTGTCGAAGCGACCGAGGAGGCGATCCAGTTGCTCGTCGATCGTGGTGCTGGCGACGGCCGTCAGGTCCTGACGGCACTGGGCGTTGCGGCAGCACTGGCTAAGCGAGCGCCAGACGGCGCTCCATCGACAAACACACCAATCACCGAGGCACACATAGAAGCAGCGCTTGGAACCAAGGCCATCCGTTATGGCAAGGACGATCACTACGACGTCATCAGCGCGTTCATCAAGAGCATTCGGGGGAGCGATGTCGACGCAGGGCTCTACTGGCTCTATCGGATGCTCGATGCGGGGGAGTCCGCCCGCTTCATTTCGCGACGATTGGTAGTTCTTGCGTCCGAAGACATCGGCATGGCGGACCCGATGTCGCTCATTATTGCAAACGGCGCAGCGAGTGCGGTTGAGTTTGTGGGTCTTCCCGAAGCCGAATACAACCTCACGCAGGCGGTCGTGCACCTGGCGACCGCACCCAAGTCGAACTCGCTAACCACGGCTCGGGCCCGAGCAAAAGAGGCCGCACAGAGCGCAGGTACCGGAGAGGTTCCCGCAAATCTTCGCGACGCTCATTACAAGGGTGCGACAGGGCTCGGCCACGGAGTTGGCTATTGTTATCCACACGACGACCCCGACGGCTGGGTCAACCAGCAATACCGGCCGCCCGAAGTTTCGGGCCAGGTGTACTACACACCCTCAGAACATGGTGCCGAACCCGCTCGGTGGGATCGATGGAACAAGGAGCGCAATACACGCGATGCCTAAACGACTCTTCTGGATGAGCAGTGGGTACGCGGCTGGCGCCGCGTCCAGTTGGTGGGTTCAGCGCAAGGTGAAACGCGAGGTCGAACGAGTTTTACCGGCCGCGGTTCGAAACGAGGTAGGTACGCGTGTTGCTGCTGCCAGCGATCGAGCACTCCAGCGAACCGTACATTCGCCGGTCACTCGCACGCTGAACAAGGGAATTCGGCGGGTTCGACCCGACATCGACATCACCGATCGAGCCCAAGCTCGACTCGAAGCACGGAGCACTCCGCCGTCATCGGGCGTGGACAGCGATCTGAACACCGAACCCGGTATCAATAGGTTACGAGAACGCGCTCGCCGCTTCCGCTCATAAACTTTCTGGCATGGATGCCAAGCGAGTACGACGCACGTTCACCGAGTTCTTCACCGAGCGCGGCCACGAAGCGGTGCCGTCGGCGAGCATCATCCCGCACGATGACACGCTGTTGTTCACCAATTCGGGGATGGTGCCGTTCAAACCATTCTTCCAAGGCACCGAGAAGCCTCCGTACAGTCGGGCGACGACCGTGCAGAAGTGTGTCCGCGCTGGGGGCAAGCACAACGACCTCGACGAGGTCGGTCGGACGGCGCGCCACCTGACGTTCTTCGAGATGATGGGCAACTTCAGCTTCGGCGACTATTTCAAGGAAGACGCCATCCCGTACGCGTGGGAACTGCTCACGGGTGCCCTCGGCCTCGACCCGGACCGTCTGTGGATCACGTGTCACCTGACCGATGATGAAGCCGAGGAGATCTGGGCCACCAAGGTAGGAGTGCCCCGAAATCGCATTCAGCGCCTCGATGAAGACAACTGGTGGAGAATGGCCGACACGGGTCCGAACGGGCCCTGTTCGGAAATCTTTTACGACCTCGGCCCAGACTACGGCCCAGAAGGCGGACCCGAAAACCCCGAAGCCGACGCTCGATACGTTGAGATCTGGAACCTCGTGTTCATGCAGTTCGATCAACAAGCTGACGGCACACAGGTTCCCTTACCCAAACCGTCCATCGACACCGGCGCGGGTCTCGAGCGAATTCTTACCGTGCTCCAGGGCGTGGGCTCGGTCTGGGAAACGGACGAGTTCGTGCGCCTGCTCGCCGCGGCGAGCGAGTTGACCGGGGTCGCAGATGGCGCCGATCCAAAGTCTGATGTATCGCTCCGAATCCTGGCCGATCACGCCCGGTCCACCACGTTCATGATCAACGACGGGGTCTTCCCGTCCAATGAAGATCGCGGTTATGTGCTGCGTCGAATCATGCGCCGCGCGATTCGCCACGCATATCTGCTCGGCGTGACCGAGCCTGTTCTGGCCAAGCTGGTTTCCACCGTCGTCGAACTCATGGGCGAGGACTACCCGGAAATCAAGGAGAATGAGAAGTCGATTTGTGAGATGGTCGAGCGCGAAGAAATACGCTTCCGTCAAACGATCGAGACCGGCCTGAACATTCTGGATACGGAGATGGCGTCTCTCGCCAGTGGAGACGCACTCCCAGGTGACGTCGCATTCAAACTGCACGACACTTTCGGCTTTCCGCTCGAACTCACCCAAGAAATCGTCGAGGAGCGAGGCGGAACCGTCGACACCGAGGCTTTCTCTGGGGCAATGGCAGAGCAGCGAGACCGTGCTCGCGCTGACCAGAAGAAGAAGAACGTGGCTGCGGACCTGGCGAGTTTTGTTGCGCTTATCGACTCCCATGGCGGCACCGACTTTGTCGGCCGCGACGAACTCGTCGACATAGCGGCGACCGTCATCTGGATTGGACCCGAGGGCGTCGTTCTCGACCGAACCCCGTTCTACGCGGAATCCGGTGGCCAGATCGGAGATACCGGCACGATCGTGGGCCCCAACGGGAGCGTGACAGTAACTGACTGCACCTACGCCATTCCGACCATCCATCTGCATCACGCGGAAGGTGCCGAATCGGCGTTTTCTGTCGGAGATGATGTGGTCGCTTCGATCGAGGTAGAGCGGCGCGAGGCGATCCGACGCAATCACACGGGCACCCACTTGTTGCATTCGGCCTTGCGAAGCATTCTCGGCGAGCATGTCCAGCAGCAAGGCTCGATGGTCGGCCCGGATCGACTTCGATTCGACTTCAGTCATTTCGAGGCGGTCACCAAAAGTCAGATCGCGGAGATCGAAGATTTCGTGAACGCCGACGTATTGACGAATCCGGCTACTTCCCACGACGAGATGCCTATGGAACAAGCCAAGGAGGCGGGTGCGATCGCGTTCTTTGGCGACAAGTACGGCGACGTCGTGCGCGTGCTCGAAGCCGGCCCCCATTCGATCGAACTTTGCGGAGGCACCCACGTCGCAGCCCTCGGCGACATTGGACTGTTGAAGATCGTGTCCGAGAGTTCGATCGGATCCAATATCCGCCGGGTCGAGGCAGTCACTGGCGTGGCAACCGTCGATCTCTTGCGGGGAGAGGAAGCAACTATCGCTGCCGTTGCAGACTCGTTGGGAGTTCCAGCCGACGATGTCGTGGTCGGCGTCCAGCGGAGAATGGCCGAGCTCGTTGATCTGAAGAAGGAACTGGCAGCAGCGAAGCGCCAAGCCGCGGTGGGTCGCGCTGACGAACTTGCTGGGACGGCGATCGACGGTGTTGTCGTCGCGCGTATCGACGATCTTGATCGTGATTCTCTTCGAGACCTCGCTGTGGCCATTCGTGACAAAGGAGTCGACGCCATAGCCCTCGGCGCAGCGCTCGAGTCTGGAGGAGTGGCATTGGTCGCGGCAGTATCGGATTCTTCGCCGCTGAGCGCTGGTGACTGGATCGCCGCTGCGGCGAAAATGGTTGGCGGTGGAGGTAAGAAGTCGCCTGATGTCGCGGTCATGGGTGGCCGCGACGCCGATCAACTCGATGCGGCACTCGATCACATCCGCAATGAGGCTACGAGCGCGTGACCTCGCGTCCGGGACGAGCTCTCGGCCTCGATCTTGGATCTGAGCGAATCGGCGTATCGATCAGCGATGACGAGAGGCGAGTAGCCACACCCCTCGAGGTAGTGCCCGCCCGCGACCGTGCAGCAGCCGATCAACGGCTGCTGGAGATCGTTACGGAATGGGAGCCGACGATCATCGTGGTTGGCCTTCCCCTGCAACTCAATGGCGAGGTGGGGCTCGCAGCACGAAGGGCGACGAAGGTAACCAAACGGCTTCGTGCCACCCTTTCGCCTCCCATCGTGACCTACGATGAGCGCTTGACGACAGTGACAGCTCATCGCTCGCTCGACGAACAGCGAGTGCCCGGCCGAAAGCGCAAAGACATGGTCGACATGGTCGCAGCGCAGGTGATTCTTCAGGGTTGGATGGACAGAGAACGTAGATGACGAACAGCGACGACACATCCAACGAGGTCACCCCACAACCGGAACCCGAGACGCCTGAGGCAACCACGGGAGTCGACCGGCTGCTCAGTCGCTTTGGGCCTGTTCCAGAACACAACCCTGGTCGCTCGGCACCGGGGCCGCGACCAACCTCGACATCGGTTGGCCGGCCGGCGAGCGGTCCACGATCGCATCCAGCGAACTCGTCAGCATCCAGTGCAGCATCCACAACGACCATCGAGGGGCCATCCCCTCTGTTCGACCAGCCGCACGACGAAGTGTTCGGCGAGGCGCCGATCGGTGCGGGAACTTGGGTCGATCCGTCCTCACCCCCGGCGAACCTCCGAGAACCAGAAGAACCAGTCGAGGTGATCGACCGTCGAGACTGGGTCCGCATGCCGCGTCGCACGGGTCCGGTATTTCGCTTTCTCGTCATTGGTTCGATCATCTTCTTTGCGGTCTTCAGTATTTATGGTCGTGTCACAACCTGGTTTGATGATCAGTATGACCCTCCGGGAGAGCCTGGTTCATCGGTCGAGTTTGCGATTCGTTCCGGCGCGACGGCGAACGATGTAACCCAGCAGCTTTTCGCTGAAGGGATAATCGCGAACCCGACCCTCTTTCGGTATTGGTTGAGCGACAACCTCGATGGCGACTTCCAGGCTGGCGACTATGTGTGTCTGCAGGAAAACATGTCGTTCGATGAAGCGCTCGCCTGTCTGGGTGGCGTTGGACCAGTACCGCCGAAGTTCTTCTCGGTGACGATCCCCGAAGGGCTGCGGCTCGAAGAAATTATCGATGTACTGAACGCGGAGAACCCATCCTTCGCGAAAGCAGACCTTGCGAAGAATCTCGATGCAGCGCTCGTGAGTGTCGGACTGACCGGGACGCCCGAGCGTCCAATCCCAGGTAGTCCCGATCCCACCGGCAGCGGCAAGGAGGGTCTGCTTTTCCCGGCGACCTATCAGATAGATGAAAAGAAGGAGGCGGACGCGCTCGACATCCTGCGCCGCATGGCCGACACGATGGAACTGAAATTCACCCAGCTCGTGGAGGAGAGCGGGCGCGACCCGATCATCGAAGAGATTGGGCTCACCGACTACGAAGTCTTGACGATCGCGTCGCTCATCGAGGAGGAGTACCTCATCGACGAAGATCTTGGCCGAATTTCGCGAGTGATTTACAATCGGTTGGCGAACGGGCGCTTCTCTCTCGGAATCGATGCGACGTCGTGTTACGCAGCGCAAAAGCCATGCGCAGATCTCAACAAGCAAGATCTCGACAGCACCTCGCCGTGGAATACAAGAAACTTGCAGAACTACGGACTTCCACCAACGCCGATATCTTCACCCGGCGAGAAGGCGATTCGAGCAGCCCTGAATCCTGACGTGGGAGACTGGTTGTTCTACGTCCGAACCGAAGAGGACGGCGGGCACACGTTCGCAGTCACCGACTCCGAGTTCCAGGCCGCCAAGTCGATCTGCGCTGAACGGGGATACTGCTGACCGTCATTGGTGGTGCAACGATGTTGGCCGGCGTTATTGGGTGGCCGGTCGAACACTCGCGTTCTCCCGCGATCCACAATGCCGCATGCAAAGCGACCGGCGTCGACATGGTGTACGCCGCGTTTCCCGTCGAACCTGGTCGCAGCGAAGAGGCGGTCGCCGCCATCCGGACACTCGGATTGCGCGGTCTGTCGGTCACGATGCCTCACAAGCAGGGAGTCATCCCAGCACTCGATGAAGTGAGCGAGGTCGCTCGCATACTCGACGCCGTAAACCACATCACGAATACCGACGGGCACGTCGTTGGCGACAATACCGACGGTGCAGGTTTCCTTTCGGGTCTCCAAAGCGCCGCCGGACGCTCGGTCGCTGGTCGCACGATCGGCGTTGTTGGTGCGGGAGGTGCCGCCCGAGCAATCATCCATGCGAGCTGCGGCGCCGACGCAGCCGAAGTGATCGTCGTCGCTCGTTCGCCAGAGCGGGCGAACCATGCGGTCTCACTCGGTGCTCAAGCCCGCCACGGCGAACACCGAGATCTCGCGGCCTGTGATGTCGTCGTAAACGCAACGCCGGTAGGTATGGAAGGTTCTGGGACCCACGGCCAGAGCCCGATCGACGTATCGCAACTCTCCGAAGATGCGATCGTGGTCGACATTGTTTATAACCCGCTCGAAACGCCGCTCCTACATGCCGCGAGAGCACGACGTCTGGTGGGCATCGACGGCCTTGCGATGCTCGTGGGTCAGGCCGCAGCGCAATTCGAAGCGTGGACAGGCGTGGCTGCACCCGTCGACGTGATGCGCGACGCCGCGATTCCCTAGAGTCGGTTGCTTCAACTTTTCCCAAAGAGTGCCGATCGGGAAACACACGCACCTTCACGGAGTTCTCCATGTCATTGCAAGGCACCCTTACGACGCTTGGTATTACCGAGGTCCTCGAGTTCCTGGCAGCTCGTAACGCCACCGGTCAGCTGGATGTGACAACCGAGATGGGTACGGCCATGTACCTGTTCTCCAATGGCGAGGTCGCAGAAGCCGAATACTCGTTCATTCGCGAGAGCGGCTCCGACTCTGCCGCGGCGACCTACTACGTCGTCTCGGAGCAGGACGGCTCGTTCTTCTTTAACGAAGATGAGCAACCCATCGACACCGATAGCTGCGAGCCGGTCGGGTCCCTCCTTGCTCGTACGGCCGAAATGGCGGAGAGGTGGTTGGAGGTCGAGGGAGAGATTCCGACTCCGAATCACTTGTTGACCAGAAACAAGGAGCTCGACGGCTCGGTGACGATTGAACCCGAGTGGTGGAAAGCCTTGGAGATCATCGGAGAAGGCAAGACTTCTCTCCAGATCGCCAAACAGCTCGACATGAGTGCGCTCGATGCCTCACTGACCGCGTTGGCAATGGCTCGAGCAGGGCTGCTGAACGTGAACCGCCTCGACCCACTCGAAATCGATATGGGTCTCGTACCATCCGACGAACCTGCGGCGCCGGTCGACTCCTTCGTCGAGCAAACTCAGCCACATGCAGCGTCAGACGAATCGCAGCAAGTTGCTACCACACCCGCTCCGGTCGAAGTCGCCGAGATTCGAGAAACGGCCGCATCGTTCCAGCCGGCATTCGAAGCTGCCCCCGCCGAGGTAGCGGCGGCCGAGCCAGAGCCCACAATCGAGCCGGATATGGCCTGGCAACAGACGACTCCAGCCGGCGAAGATGTCCCGCAAGTTCTTCCCGAACCAGAAGCGTTGGCAGACACGGCCGATCCGCACCCCGTCGTCGATGACGACGGCTGGTCGAGTAACCACTATCCAGCGTTCAACGAGTCCTCGCCGTTCACAGGCCCGGCAGCAGTTGAGGACCCCGGTCCAACGCCAGCACCAGCACAGTTCGCCCCTGAGGCGTCACAGATCTTTAACTCACACCCCGTCGAGAAGGCGACGCCCGGTGGGCAAGCGTTCGATCCGAGCTCACCGAAAACGGCCATTGCCCGTGAGGTTCTGAGCGATCTGGCGATGTTGAGTGATCAACTCGGAGAAACCGCAGGGGCCGACACGAGCTGGGAACTCGATGGAACCTTCGTATCTGAAGAGGCAAACCCCATGCCAGAACCAGACGCCGATCCGTTTGGCGATCTCGGAGAGCTCCTCAGCAATGCGTCGAGCGACGAAGATCGCGGAAGTGTCCTGAAGTTCCTTCGCCGCGACTGATGGGCGTCGCCATCCTCTTTGGACTCCTCGGGGTCGCCGTCGGTGTCGTTCTCGCTCTCATCGCCGAAGCGGTTCCCGACGCATCGGGCGGTGGAACATCACCTCGCTCGTGTCCTGGCTGTGCAACCCCGCTACCTGCGTCCGCGCTCTCGCCGCTTCGAACCAGCCACTCGATGTGTGCCTCGTGCGGGCGTCGTCCGTCCGCTGCACGCGTACCCATAGTGGTCGTGACCAGTGTCGTGTTCGCGGTCATCGCGGAAGTCATCGGATGGCGCTGGCAGCTGATGCCGATCCTCCTCCTCGCGTCGAGCCTGATCGCACTCTCAGCGGTCGACTTGGCCCGTTACCGCCTCCCTGATCGGCTCGTCTTCCCCTCACTGGGATTGTCGATCGTCCTTATCGGGATTCTTTCGATCTCGAACGACGCAGGCGATCACCTGCTGCGAGCGGTCGTGACCGCACTCGCATATAGCTTTCTGCTGTTGGTCCCGAACCTCATCAGCCCGGTCGGTCTCGCGTTTGGCGATGTGAAGCTCGCGCTCCTCCTCGGGTTGTTTCTCGGCTGGTCGGCCGATTCCGCACTCGAAGCTGCCCGGCTGGTCATCTGGGCATTTCTGATCGGGATGATCTTCGGCGT
>JBLIMK010000025.1:0-35833 GCA_047638715.1 Verrucomicrobiales bacterium | reverse complement strand
CGTTGTATACGCCATAGATGAACGCATCGAGTCCACGCAGAACGAACGGGTCGTAGACCGCCCCGATCGGCAGCAGGTGATGGCCGTGATGATCGTGACTGAGGCCAAGCTGCCCGAGCAACATGAAGAGGTTCATCTCCGAGATACCGAGCTCGATGTGCTGCCCTTGCGGCGACGGCGCCCACTTCAACAGCCGTTCGGCACCGCCATGGTCCTCGCGCTCGTCAGGTGCATAGACCCCGGTCTTGTTGATCCAACCGCCGAGATTCGTCGAGATCGACACGTCCGGCGCGGTCGTCACGATTCGATCCGACACGCCGTCAACATCACCGAGGCTTGTGATCACTCGCCCGAATGCGACCTGCGTCGATGACTCACCCGACAGAACCGGCGGCCGCGCGCTATCGGGGATCGGAAGGGTCGGCCGTGACGCTGGCGCTGTGTTGTTGATCGCACTACCGATCGAGGCGCAGAGCTTCCCCGCGTCTGATTCGGGATCGAATCGATCCCACTCCGTGAGTTCGGTTAGGCCCACGTCGCCACGAAAGGCGTCGATCTGTTCAGGTGTGAGAAGCGCCGCGTGGTTCATTGGATCGCCGGCCATTGGGAGACCCCAGCCCTTGATCGTGTAGGCGAACAGGACGCTGGGGCGATCGGTAGCCGCGTCGCACTCGGCAAACGCATCGAGCAATGAACGGTGATCATGTCCGCCTAAGTCGGTCACGAGGGCCCTCAGTGAGCCGTCGTCGTGTCGGCCGGCCATGGCGTGCACCTGGGGCGCCGCGCCGCGGAGGAACTTCTCCCGGAGCTCGGACCCATGCAGGGCGAATAGCGACTGATACCACTCGTTGTCCATCGCATCGATGTGCGCTCGAAGCGCGTCACCCTCGGGTTCTTGAAACGCCGCTTGTAGACGATGGCCGTACTTCGCCTCGGTGACATGCCATCCTGCGTCGGCGAAGAAGTTCTGAAGTCGGATCGCGGCGATGTCGGGGATAACACGATCGAGGCTTTGGCGATTCAGGTCGACCACCATCGTGAAGTTGGACAGACCCTGCGTCGCCGGGTCAGCAATGGCTTCCCAGATGTTCCCCTCGTCGAGCTCGGCGTCGCCGACCAGCGCAACGAATCGGGCGTCGGGCCGCTGACCGATGTGGTCATCGAGGTATCGGCGTGTGAGGGCGGAGAAGAGCGGCGCCACGGCACCAAGCCCGACCGAGCCTGTGGAGAAGTCCGAGACGTCGGGGTCTTTGGTTCTGCTCGGGTACGCCTGAAGCCCGCCACGCTGACGAAGCGTCGTCAGGTAGCTCCGATCGAGCTCGCCGGTCAGGTATTTGATCGCGTGGTAGACGGGCGATGCGTGCGGCTTGACCGCGACCTTGTCCTCGCCGCCGATGTGGGCGAACCACAGCGCGGTCATGATCGAGACCATCGACGCCGACGACGCTTGATGGCCTCCGACCTTGATGTCAGTGTCGTCGCGACGGTTCGCTACATCGACCATCCGACAGGCGAGCCACAACACCCGCTGTTCGATCTCGCGCAGCACGTCCAGGCCATCAGAGCTCATCGACCAACGCTAGTGGGGTCAGGTCTCAACCATTAACAATTCCGCATCGACGTCGCCTCTCAACCGCGAACAAAGCCCTGTCACACCGCGTCAGTACGGTGATGATCGCCGCTTCCCCCGTGCAATCCCAAAACAAGAGACGGAGCGCCCTGTGGCCCGCCAACTGCGCATCAACTTTGATGGCGCGTACTACCACGTAACCAACCGAGGAGCCCGCAAGCAGCGCATCTTCGTGACCGACGATGACAGGCATGGATTCCTCGATCTGCTGGGCGACATTCACCGCCGCTACGGCGTCGTTACGCACTCTTACTGCCTGATGACAAACCACTTCCATCTGGTCATGCAGACTCCGGAGGGCAACCTGAGTCGAGCAATGCACCGACTGGGCTCGGTGTACGTGCAACGGTTCAATCGAAGGAACGAGACCGACGGTCCACTGTTCAAGGATCGCTTCTATTCGAAGCTGATCGACACTGACGGTTACGTGCATCGCGCTGTCATCTACGTCATGCGAAACCCGCTCGAGGCTGGAATGGTGAGCGATGCGAGCTCCTATCCGTGGTCGAGTTATTCGTACTTCCTTGGCCATCCCGGTGCCCGGCCCGAGTGGTTGTCGGATGGAGCGCTGAAGATCGCAGGCATATCGACTCGAGCGCAGCTCCGACGAGCTGTGACGGAAGGACGGCCGGGAAACACTCTCGACATGGGCAAGTATCCCCAAGTCATCGGATCGGACTCGTTCATCGCTGGTGCGCTGAAACGCGCGAAGGTCGATGATCAAACGATCGGACATGCTCGACAGGCCGCGGTACGGCCCTCGTTCGAACTGATCGAAAGCGCGATCAGCAGTGTGTTCGACACGTCCCACCACAGCCTTATCACCGGCGTTAGAGGTCGGGGAGCACGCGGGATTCCTCGAATCGTTGCTGTCGGGCTGGCTCAGGAGTTGGGGGGAGCTTCGCTCGCCGAGCTTGCGAATCGATACGGCTTCGGCTCAGCGCAGAGTGCGGGTGTTATCGCCAGCCGGTTCCGGAGAATCTCAGCCACAGATGACGTCATTGCGCTTCGGGTCGAGCAGGTACGACGGTCACTCCTGCTCGGAGGCCTCTAGCGGAATTGTTTGATGTTGAGACCTGACCCCGTTAGGGCCAGATGTCGCCGACGGTGAAACCCCTGGGGAACGGATCGGTGTCGTCGAGGACGTACTCGCCAGTACCGGTGATCCAGCCCTGCCCACCAATCTCGGGAATGATCGCGTCGAAGCCGCCGACGGACGTCTCCTCCACGATTCGGCCGTGAAACGTCGTGCCGAGCGGGCCCTCGTGGACGAAGTCATCACCGACGCCCAACTCGCCCCGAGCATGGAGCACCGCCATCTTCGCCGACGTGCCCGTGCCACACGGGCAACGGTCGAGTGCGCCCGTCCATGTCTCGGGCCGGCTCCAGTCGAGAGAACCCGTCGCGACAGTGACCGCATTGCGGCGATGCGCACCGGCGACCGAAGGTGCTCCAGACAACTGCGAGATCGTTGGACCCGTCAACTCCGGATGAAGTGGATGTGCAACCGGGAATTGTTCCAGTGTGGCGACCCGGATCATCTCGCTCACGCGCGCAATCTCACCACCATTCGCAGCGCTCAGGTCGACACCCAACGAATCTCCGTCAGCAATTGCGTAGAACATCCCTCCCCACGCAATATCGACCAGCACGGTGCCGAGCTGGGGCACGTTCACTTCGGCGTCGAGTTGTACCACGAAAGAAGGAACGTTCGTGAAGTTCACCCTGGTGACCTTTCCGTCGGCACAATCCGCTCGGACGGCGATCAGTCCTGCCGGCGATTCGAGGGTCAACTCCGTGACCGGCTCGATCATCGGCACGATCCCGGTCTCGAGTAGAGCGGTCACGACGCAGATGGTGTTGCTCCCCGACATCGGCGGATACTCGGTCTGCTCCATGATGATGAATCCAGTATCGGCGGCCGGATTGTCGGACGGCACGATCGCGTTGCAGCACAGACCTGGATAGCCGCGCGGTTCGCGCAACATCTGCAGCCGGATGTGATCAGCGTTCGATTCAAGCCACCGCATCTTCTGCAACATCGTTCCGGGCGGAAGATCGGGCATGCCTGAGGTGATCACGCGGCCGGGCTCACCCTCGGCATGGACATCGACCGCAGTAACTCGAGTAGAGAACCCCATCGACCTATTCTCGCGTCATCGGGGCACCGTCCGCGTTCTTCACCCAGACGGTCCGCTGAGGGAACGGGATCTCGATACCTGCTCGGTCGAGTGACTTCTTCAGTCGCCCATTGATGATGCGCGCTGCGGTCCACTGCTCGGCAGGATCGGTCTTCACAGCCGCACGAATTATCACTGCGCTCTCGCCAAATGCCTGTATCCCCTGCACCTCGGGCTCCTCGATGATCGTGGCTTCTTCAAGGTTCTCGTGCCACACCTCATCGAGTGTCCCTTTGATCACCCTCATCGCTTCATCGATGTCGGTGTCGTAGGCAACTTCGATGTCAAAGATCGACTTCGACCAGATCTGGGAGTAGTTGCCGACCCGCTGGATCACACCGTTTGGCACGGTCCACAAAACCCCGGACACATCTCGAACGAGAGTTGTTCGAAAGCCGACCTCTTCGACTGTCCCGATCGCCTCGCCAACATCGATCACGTCTCCAACCCCGTACTGATCTTCGATGATCACGAAGATGCCGGCGAGAAAATCGCGGACGATCGACTGGGCGCCGAAGCCCAACGCGATACCGGCGATACCCGCACTCGCAATGAGCGGACCGAGCGAAACGCCGAACTCACCGAGCACCATGAACGCAGCCGTCGTCCAGACGAGGATCGAGACGAGACTCTCCAACATCGCGCCAAGAGTCACGGCCCGTCGTTGCGCTCGAACCTTGTGCTGCTCCCTCTGCGTGCTGCGGGTGACCGTTCGCAGCAGCTTCTTCTCGCTCGGTTCTGGCAGCGGCTTCGTTCCGCGCTCGGCCAACTCCGTGGCGAACCGAGAAACCATGGCGCGGAGCACCCTGGCGACGATCCAGGCCAAGGAAAGAATGAACAAAATTCGCAAAGGCCGGTCGATGAACCAGTCGGCGAGTTTCGCCCAAGCTTCGCTGTCCGTGCTTTCGAAAACCCACTCACAAATCAGGTTCGGATTGGAACCACACGCAGCTTCAAGCGGCGACAGGTTCGTTTCGACTGTTTCTTGCATCCATCGGCTCCCACCTAGTGGCGGGCCCTATCTTCACATCACTAGCTGCGGGGCACGTCGATCCACGGCCCGTCTTTGTCGATGCGGGGTTCGCCCGGCAACCCGAGAACTTGCTCACCCAAGATGTTGCGCATGATCTCTGAGGTTCCGCCCTCGATGCTGTTGGCGCGGGCGCGAAGAAATGCATGACGTGCACCGCTGCCCGACCCGGTGACGTCGAGCGTCGACGGACGGCGGAATGTGTAGTCGTAACCGACCTGTCCAGCCAGGCCGAGAAGGTCGACGGTCAGCGCGTAGACATCCTTGTTGAGCTCGGCGAACATCGTTTTGGCGACCGATCCCTCAGGTCCTGGATTGCCGATCTTGCGATTCTGCGAGCCGCGAATGTTGGTGAGTCGAAGCGCTTCCGCCTTCGCCCACAACTTCATGACCGCCTCACGCCGCGTCGCGGTTTGTTCGTCAGCTGGAAGTTCGCTCCAGACCGACATCAGCTCACCGATCGATCCGCCGCCACGTTTTGGTGTTCCTCCACCGATCGCCGTGCGCTCGTTCATCAGCGTCGTCAGCGCAGCGCGCCATCCCTCGCCGACGTCGCCGATTCGATTGGCATCAGGAATGCGCACGTCGGTGAGGTAGACCTCGTTGAACTCGGCCTCGCCAGTGATCTGACGCAACGGCCTGACCTCGACTCCCTCCGAACGCATCTCGAGCGCGAAATACGTCATGCCCTTATGTTTAGGGAGCGATGCGTCGGTTCGAACGACAAGCATTCCCCACTCCGCGAGATGCGCCAGCGTGTTCCAAACCTTCTGCCCATTCACGACCCACTCGTCTCCGTCGCGCATCGCCTTGGCCGCGAGCCCTGCAAAATCCGAGCCTGCTCCTGGCTCGGAGAACAACTGGCACCACTTCTCTTCGCCGGTGTACATCGGGCGCAAGAACCGATCCTTCACCGCATCAGAACCGTGAGCCTCGATCGTTGGGCCAGCCAAGTGGCGGAAGAAAAGCACAGGGTCTTCGGGCGCCCGCCCGGCGTCGACAACCCGTTTTTCGATGTCGCGCTGCAACGATGGTGAAAGGCCCATCCCTCCGCGACCCTTTGGGAAGTGGATGATTCCGAGACCGGCGTCGAACTGATGACCTCGAAACTCCTGGGTCGAAAGCGCGGAGGGATCGTGCTCCGCGAGCAATACATCGAGTGCATCATCTATTTGCGAGCGGAGGTCGATCATGCGTGCACGGTATTCGATGACACCTCTTGGTACCAGCTCGACCGAACACCGACGGCTACGATCACCATCACCGGAGAGGGCCGCAAGCGGGCGTTTGCAGGAAGACCTCACCATCATGACCATCGATGATCCGACGAGCTCCGAGCTCGCTTCTCAAGTGCGTCCATTCACCTTGCATCACGATCAGATTCTGCATGCGGTGGTCGACCAGCTCAATGAGGTCACCGCCCGGCTTCACGCGTTAGAAGCCGCTGCTTCAACGCATACTCCGCCAGCCTCATCGACAACGATCGACATCACGGATGGGTCAGCTGCAGCGGCTGGAGAACACGACGCTGGCGAATCGCCGAACCCACCGACTGCTGGCACTGCAACGCCACAGTGGCGCACGAAAAGTGGACGCCAGACGGGCTGGCAACCCACCCGCCGCTGAGGCTGGTTAAGCCGAGTCTGTATCTTCGGCGGTGGGGTCGACCGGTGCTTCGTCCACTGTCGACTCGACCTCGTCGAGGAGCTGACGAAGCTCGGCGAGAGCCTCGTCCTGGAGTCGTTGATATTCGGCGAAGTCCGGAAGTGCGTTCTCCGCCTCGGTGAACTTCCCGAGAACGGCATCGAGACGAGACGTCACCTCTTCGCTCAGATCGTCGAGGACGATCACTCCCGACGGAATGTCGTCGCCGGCCTGCTCGATTTCGTCGACCGTGGTGCCGACCAGCGCCGCGGCTTCTTCGAGCGTCAGGTCAAAGAGTTTGGCGAGCGCGCCCGGATAGGTCGGTGCGAAACCGAGCCGATCCTCTTGCACGACAGCGACAAACTTGACCTGCGGCTCCGTCTCCTCGTTCGGATTCTCCGCCAATGGCTCGCGCTGTACATAGAACGGACGGACGTAGACCACCGCGTTGTCGACGAGCAACAGGTTGAGGTTGCCCGACAGGAACTGCGACCCACCACGCCCAAGTTCGGTGCTCTCCTCGGAGATCTCTGGATCGGAGTTCAGAATTTCGTCGATCTGAATCGGTCCACGGGCCGACACGTTGTTCCCTGAACCAATCTCGTATTGGAGCAACTCGAGCTTTCCGTTGCGATCGACGCGTCCCACAAAATAGGCGCGCAGCTCGGGAACAGCAGCCGGCACGAACGGACGAGCGATAATGAAACTTGGCTCGGTCTCACCCGGGAGTTGGGTCACGAGATAGTAGGGATCGATCGGCCGGCTACCGCTCGGGACGAGACGAGGGCTCGTTGGATCGCTCTGGTCGAGGCTTGTGATCGCCGCACCACCCGAGCGTGAATCTGGGTTGTCAGCAACTGCCCAGCCGAGGTCGGCGGTGAAGAATGCGCCAACATCCTCGAGCTGGTAGCGGCCCCACATGCCGGTCTGGATGACGAAGAGATCTTCTGGATATCGGAGGTGCTCTGCGACCTCGTCCGGCATTTCTGAAGCGTCCTTGAACAGCTCGTCGAACTCTTGACGGTAGGCCTGCAGGATCGGATCGTCCTGATCGACAACGTAGAAGTCGACCGTGCCGTCGTAGGCATCGACCACGACCTTCACGGAGTTTCTTACGTAGTTGAAGTCTTGCCTCAAACCCGAAGCGCCGCTGAGCTGGGCGACATCGGCGAACTCGCCGTACGGGAACCGATCCGAGGTCGTGTAGGCATCGAGCACGTAGGAGATGCCGCCGTTGACGACGATTGGGTAGGGGTTGGAGTCGTACTGGAGGAATGGTGCGATTCTCGACGCTCGTTCGGTGATGTCTCGAGCGAACATCACCTCGGTGTCGTCGGTGATAATCCCCGAGATGAGTGGCTCGATAGCGCCGAACCGGAAGGCAAACGCGAGCCGGGAGAAGAAGCTCGACATCGGGATGGCGCCCTCGCCGTCGTACGTGTAGCCGTCGATGAAGTCGAACTCGTTTTCGGTTGTGCCCGTAACGGCGTACTGCTCGACATTCTCCCCGAAGTAAATCTGCGGCTGGTCGATCAGGACCGTTTCTTCGAGCTGATTCTCGATTGGAGCATCGCCGATGAGGAAGTTCGGTTCGCCATTTGGGTTGAAACGGTTGGCCGGCGCAAGGACAAGCCCGTAGCCGTGCGTGCGGATAGCGTGACGCACCTGCCACGACACGCTCGGCTGGTTGCCGATCTCACGAGCAGCAACCACGACTGGCGTGAGCTGGCCGTCGATTTCGTATCGATCGACATCGACCTTTCGACTGAAGTCGTCGTAGATATCGAGATCCTTCTGGTTACGGGTGAAAGAGTCGTCGACGATGCGCGGATCGAGTAGTCGGACCGTTGAGAAAACACCCCGATTCCGCAGGACAGCGTCGCGCGTAAGAGGCGTGTCCTCGAAGGCGAACTCTTCTTCGGCGACCGAGTCGAGCCCGAGACCGTCCCTGGTGGAGGCGATGTTTAGCTCGATGTATTCGCGTTCACGTGCAAGCTCATCAGGGGCGACCTGGAACTGTTGGATCACCGCGGGATAAATGCCACCTGCGAGCACAGCGATCAAGGCCCACAGACCAACAGCGACGACCGGGAGTGCCCAACCACGTCGCCAGATGTTCGCGACGAGAAGGCCGACCGAGAAGAGCGAAATGAGGAGCAACAAATTAATCGATGGAAGCGTCGCATTGATGTCGGTGTAGAACGCGCCGCGACGGAATCCCTGAGACGAACCGAGAAGCTCAAATCGTTGGAGGTAGTAGTCGGCGGCCTTTAGCAGTGCGAGGATCGCCAAGATGACCGAGAGGTGCGCCTTCACCTGAGGCGTCGATCGGCGATCGACGGTCTGGATGCGGATGCCGCCGTTGATGTAATGCCAGATACCGGTGATGATCCCGATGATGATGAAGGTCGCGAAGAACCAGCTGACAACAAAGGTCAGGAACGGCAGGCGAAATACGTAGAAGGAAAGGTCCTTCGCGAAGAGCGGATCGACGGACCCGAAATCTTGCGGGTTCGTGAAGAGAATCCACTCGTTCCATTGCGCAGCGGCGCCGCCTCCCGCGACAAGAGCAAAGAACCCGGCAATCGCGAAACGGATCAGCCCGTTGCGTCGCCCCACCGTGTCGTGCCAGCGAACGAGCAGTTCTTCTTCTGGCCCTGGAGGCCGGAGCGCTGGTGCGATTCGATCGGCGATCACGAGGTTGAGCCAGGCAAGAACAAAGAAGATTGAAACGAACACGACCGACAGCACGATCTGAGCGCTGAGGATTCCCGTCCAGGTAGACGTGCGTCCAAGATCGTCGAACCACAGGTAGTCCGTATAGAGCGTCAGTATTCCGCGTAGCGATGCCAACAGAGCAAGGAGCGCAACGACCACAATCGCGGCGATCGCCCGACGCTTCCCGGACCGTGCAACGCGTGGTTCTTCTTGAATTTCCGAAGTCATGAAGCCACCAGGCTAACGGCACCTGCCCAGATCCTTCCGACGTTGCTGGGGAATCTCTTTTCCCGCGCCATCAAGACTCCAGGAACTCGGCTCTACAGACTCGGCTGTGCTGCCGCTGCGCTACACACCGCGGCTGCACATGTTCCGATCTGGCGCGTCTTGACCTCGCGGTAAACGCTGCGCAGCGCGTTCAGTACGGCGTCGGTGTCGTCTCCCGCTGGCTGGATCGCATCATCGACGCGACGGCGAATGGTTGCGACGAGGTCCTCGATCGGCACACGCACTTCGTCCCGGTCGAGCACAGCAACATCGAACTGCCCGACGACCTCGACCCAGTACGACTCGAAGTGTGCACCATCGGCACCGAGCAGACCATCGAGTGCGGGCATCTGGTCAGCGGTCTTCAGCGTCGACATGGCCCGGCTCTGCTCGTCGGCAAGAACGCGCTTCAGGCGACGGGCCATCTCCGAGGAGTCGACCTCGTCCTCAGGTGGTGTGGTCACCGCCTCGTTCTTGTCGGACGAGATCTCTGTCGGCTTCTTTTTGGCGGCCTTCTTCTTGGTGGCCTTCTTCTCCGACGCGTTCTTCTGAGGAGCCTTCGCTGGAGTCGAGCTCGACCGAAGTGTGGCGAAAAGATCTTCGACGGACTCTTCGGGCTCGGTGTCGTCGGGTGGTGCCGCCAACGCCTCTTCGGACATCTTCACCGATTCAAGCTTGGTTACGTTTCTGGCTGCAGGTTTTGTCTCGGTCGGCGATGCCGCCTCGGTGGTTGCCGGGCGAGCCGCTCCGCTCCGTCCGTTCGTTGCGTCGCGCCCCTTCGCCGGGTGGGTCGCTGTATCGACGTCTCCCCGCGCACGGTCGAACTGCACGACCTCGGCCAGACCTGCGGGCGAAGCAGCGCTTTCGGTCGTCTCGTCCGATGTCGATGCGTCGTCCTCTGCCGCATCCCCTGCGGTACCAAGATCCTCTTCTGCATCAGCCTTACCCGCGATGCTCGTGTCGTCGAGCGCCGACGCCACGCCTTCTTTCGGAGATACGACGGGCTTAGGAGCTGCGGCGGCCTGGACGATCTTCGATGTCGGAATGGCCTTGGACGTGACCTTGGTTCCAGCAACGGTGCCCACGATAGGCAGTGGGCCGGTGTCGAGAAGGCCGGTGAGTCGCGCTGTCTCGATCTCGGCCTCGAGCTCTTCGATCGTCGTCTCCGAAACCGTGTGACCCGCGGTTTCGGCGGCTGCGCGGGCCTCCGACATCGAGATCGAAAGTTCCTCGGAAATGTCATCCAACGCCCGGCGCACCGTTTCGTGCGAGGCGAGCAAGCGCTCTCGGCCAGCTCGGAGTTGTTCGATCTGGCGCCGAGCTGCGGACCGGCGGCGTGCAAGGTCTTCGAGGATCTGACGCCGCGTCAACTCCGCCTCGCGGATTATTTGAACGGCTTCGGCATCCGCGGACTGACGCTCGCTGCTGACATCGGAACGAGATGTGTCGGCATCGATGTGTGCCGCAGCGATGATCTCTTCGGCTTCGCGCTCTGCGTCCTCTTTGCGCTCGGTGAGAAACCCCGCTGCGGCCTCGCGAATTCGCTGCGCTTCCTGGTCGGCCAGGACCGACCGTTCTGCAAACACTTCTTCGGCGGCTGCGCGAATGTCGTCCGCCTCATTCTTCGCTTCAGCGATTCGGTCAGCTGCGGCCGAACGAGCCTCCGCGAGAACGCGGCCAGCATCTTGTCCAAGACGCTCGGTGATCGCGTCTTCATCGAGCGACTCGATCGGAGCTTCGGTGGCGACGACCGCGGCGAGTTCCGCCTGGAGCGACGCCACCTGATCTTGGAGCGACGCGCGTTCTGCGGTCAACCCGCGCACTGTTGCGGCGGCTGACGCGAGATGTCGTTTGACAGCGTCTGGGTCGATCCCGCCTCGGCGTTTGGTCTCGAAGGACTCACCGGAAATTTCGTCGGGCGAAAGATACCCGGTTTGTGACTCATTCATCACCAACAAGGGTAGGTGCAGCGCCCGTCCGAATCGGTGATCCGTGGTGCACGATCAGCTACGAAAGCTCGCCGTTCGTGGGAAGTTCGTCTGCATTTCCGCCGAAGTCCGCAATGATATCGAGCGCCTCTGAGAGCGTCATAACCGACTCGATACGCAAACCCTCAACTGCGGCCACCGCATCGCCGAGGTTCCTGTCGGGAACGATGAACACCTCAGCGCCCGCATCTTTGGCAGCGAAGGCCTTTTGTTTAACGCCGCCGATCGCACCGACATTGCCCTCGCGGTCGATCGTTCCGGTGACAACGATTTTTGCGCCGCCTGTCAGATCGCCCTCGGTAAGTACGTCGAGGACCGTGATCGTGAAGGCGAGACCGGCCGATGGCCCGCCGATGTCTTCGGTCGTGAAGCCGACTTCGAAGGGCAGTTCAGCGTCTCGGAGCTGCGTAGCGATGTTCAAGAGTCCGGCTCGCTCGAGCACCCGCACGCCCAGCACAACATCCTCGGCGATCGTCTCTTCGGTTCCGTCGGAGCCGGTTCGGATGGCCTCGATCATCGCCACGTCGCCAGCGCGAAACGGCCCCAGGGCGGGGACGAGGTCGTCGAATGATGTCACCGGTGCACCGTCGAGGCTCACGATCCGATCGCCGGGTTCCAGGAATCCTTCTACCGCTTCGCCCTCGATGATCTCGCCGAGATAGGCACCGCGGTCGGTGCCGGTCGGATCGTCGGCGGCGACTACACCGAGGAAAGCTCGGGTGTCGCGAGTGAGATCGACGGTGACGATGCGTCGCTCAGAACCTGGTCGCTGTACGACGAGATCGATGCTCGTATCGATTTGAGTGCCCAGATAGTCGTACAGATCGTCGAAGACGACGACCGGCAACCCATCGACCTCGGTGATGAGGTCGTTCCGCTCCAAGAGTCCGTCGACTGGACCACCTTCGACCACGTCGACGACGACAACACCCGCCGGCTCGGTCGTCGTGAAACCAAGGTGGCCAAGTGCTGCAGCGATTGCCGAATTCTGGGACGAGAGCATGAGTTGTGCGTTTTCTTCGCGCTGCTCGTCGATTGTTCGCCCCTGGAGAAGTTCGTCCTCGTGGAAGATGTCGTCGGAATCTTGGAGTTTCGAGATCGCCCAGTTAAATGGCGTCAGCCGTCGTTGTGTCACGGTGACGAAGCTGACCTCGCCAGGGCTGGTGAACGACTCCGCCCCCTCGACCGCTATGAAGTCCTCGGTCTCGAACGTTCTGCCGGGCTCGAGCGCCAGGTATGGCAGCCGGATCGCGAACGCCGCTACCCCGGCGATGAGGCCCAGCACGACCGTGAAGACAATAAATTTGCCGCCAACGCCAAGAAATGGCACGTCGGTGATCGCGACCGGCTCCGCCGGCGCATCGACTACGGTTATCTGTGATTCGACTGCATCAGTCACGCAGTAATACTCCTGCCAAACAGTCGTACCCGACGAATTGTTTGGCCTCCGATGAGGAATCTCGGTTCACATGACAAGCATCGCACGACAAGACGAGAACCCGACCTCACCTCGACAACTTCCCGTCGAGCCAAAGCCGGAACCTAACGTCCTCCAGAAACTCGGAATCGGATTTCAACCGGCTTCGCAAGCCGAATACGGGGCCGACGCATACCCATCGATTCTGCGGCGCATGACCTCGATATTTTCGCTGGTCGCGCTGCTCGTATTTCTCGGCGTAGCGGTGGCCGGGTTGATCGGCTCGTTCATTCTCGTGGTCGGCTTCTTGCTGGAACAGGCGATCAGTAGCTAAGCGGTAGCTGCTGCTCGCGAGAGACCGCTAGCGGCCGAAGAGGCCTCGGCGAGGTGGTGGCACATCATCTTCCTCGTCAGCGATCTGTGTGACGGCTGGGAAGTCTTGTGTCGGCTCGGGAACGCTGTGCGGCGAGAACAAACCCTTGCTCACCGACGCCGACTCGACGTCAGCGGGTGGATCTGGGGCGGGCTCGGGCGCTGGGTCATCAGCCACGATCGCCTCGGCGGCGGGCTCTTCGTCGAGAATTTCGGGTTCGACCGAGATCGACTCGGCCTGGATCGGATCCACCTCGACCGGTACCGGGGCTGGCGCCGTGCCAAAGACGTCCTCAACGGTTGCGTGGGTCAGCGAGGGCTCGGCGTCGGGCACGACAGTAGGAGCAACGGCTGAGGGCCACGGTGAAGGCTGTGTCAATTCGGGCTCGAGCGCGGGTCCAGTGACCTCGACTCGGTAGTACGGACGGAAGTCGTAGGTGATCTCTGCCGTCTTGAAGATGCGGGGGCGTTCGACCGAGTCGACGTTGCGAAGCCGCTCGGCAGCCACGACCGCGAGATCGAGATCGGCACACTCTTCCGCGCCAGACGAGCCATCGGCCCGCTGATACACCACTATGTACGACATGTCTCGCTCCAGATATATCTGCGTTTGTCTGGATGTCAATCGGTACATCCCCCTTCGAATTGAGCAACCAGGATCGGCGGCTGCCGCATGAACGTTTCTCGATCCGATCTCATCCTTGCCGAATCCACCGGCGATGTGCCCGCGCTCCAACACTCGCTCGACGCGGACAACCCATCGATTCGCATCCTTGCACTCGGCTCCCTCGACCGCGTTCGTGCGCTCACGGAGGACAACATTCGGACAGCCCTTCTCGACCCGGATCGCGATGTTCGGTGCCGCGCAATCGAGGTGTCTATTCAGCGAACGCCGATCGGGCTCACGGGTCTGCTCGGCGATGCCGATGATCTCGTCGTCGAGACCGCCGCCTGGGCCCTTGGGGAACGTGAAGATGGTTCTCCCGAGACAGTGGCGGTGTTGTCGTTGGTCGGTACAACCCACGAAATTTCTATCTGCCGCGAGGCAGCAATCGCAGCCCTCGGCGCGATCGGTTCCGATGCCGGCCTACCAGCGATCCTGGCTGGGCTCGAGGACCGCGCACCCGTCCGGCGACGAGCAGTTCTCGCGCTGGCCCCGTTCGACACCCCCGAAGTTGCTTTAGCGCTCGAACGAGCGACGAAAGACCGCGACCGACAGGTCCGCCAAGCAGCCGAAGACCTCCTCTGACCCAGCTCGCACGCATCTGGGTCTGACCCCAAAAGGCTGTTTGGGGTCAGACCCAGCAGTACATGTTGCGCGATTTGTCTGGTCAGTTGATGCGGTGGAATTGCTCCATGAAGAGCCGGTAGTAGAAACCCTCGGCAGCCATGAGCTCTTCGTGCGTGCCCGACTCCTGAATTCGGCCATTGTCGAGCGCAATGATCCGGTCGGCGTCTCGGACCGTCGACAAGCGGTGTGCAATTACGAATGACGTCCGGCCTTCCATCAGCCGTCGCATCGCGACCTGGATCTCACGTTCGGTCCGCGTGTCGACCGACGAGGTCGCCTCGTCCAAAATGAGTACGTCCGGCTGTGCCACGATCGCCCGAGCGATGGTCAAGAGCTGACGTTGCCCCTGGGAGAGGTTGTTGCCGCTCTCCGCGAGAACCGAGTCATAGCCGTCGGGTAGTCGGCTGATAAAGCCATGTGCATTCGCGTCCTTTGCCGCGGCCACGCACTCTTCATCGGTCGCATCGCTGCGCCCATATTTGAGGTTGTACATGATCGATTCGCTAAACAAGAACGGGGTCTGCAGCACAACGGCTGCCCGAAGCCGGAGGTCATCGACCTTCAGCTCGATGATCGGTTCCCCATCGAGGCGAATCTCTCCGTCATCGATTTCATAGAACCGTCCGATCAGATTGATGATCGTCGACTTTCCTGCACCGGTCGGCCCAATCAGTCCGATCATTTCGCCAGGTTCGGCATGAAAGGAGTTGTCGAACAAGATCTGCTGGTTCTCGACATAGCTGAAGTCGACCGCATCGAATACAACATCGCCGTGTGCTCGCTCGATCGGTCGTGCATCGGGGCTATCGGAAATCGCAGGAACCTCGTCGAGCAGGTCGAAGACTCGGGCTGCACCGGCCGATGCTTGGATCGCCTGATTCATCGACCGCGATATCTGTCCGATCGGGGCAGCGAACTGCTGAGCGAAACCAAGGAAAGACACGACCGAACCAATGCTGGTCGCACCACGGACTACACGAATGCCACCGAACATCGCGAGGAAAGCGACGTCGGCATTCGATACGAGACGAACCAACGGCATAACAGTGAAAGCGAGGAAGGACGCTTTCTGATCCGAATCGCGAGCATCTTCGGAAACGATGCGTAGCTCATCGACCGAAGCGCCCGATTGGCCGTACGCCTGCAGAGTTTTCTGGCCGGTTACACGCTCTTCCAGGTACCCGTTGATGTGGCCGACCGACTTTTGAAGCGCGCCATAGTTCTTCGCTGCACGTTTCCCGACCAGACCCATCACGAGAAGCGAAACTGGCGCAAGCACGATGACAACGATCGCAAGTGGGATGTCCACGAAGAGCATCAGAATCGTTACGGCCACGATTTGAATCACCGCCGAGACAATTCCAAACAGCGATGCCGACAAGAAGGTGTTGATCACCTCGGTGTCCGACGTGATCCGACTCATCAGCTCACCGGTCGATCGGCTCTCGTGAAACCCCAACGACAGTGTCTGCATCTTCTCGAACAGCCGCAGACGCAGTTCGTGCATAGCTGTCTGGGCTGAAATGGCGACCAGGTTTGCCGCCGCCCAGCGCATCATCCAGGTGAGGAGAGCGAGAACGACGATGACGATCGCCTGTCGTCCAAGTGTGTCCGTCTTCCCATTGGCGACGTCGTTCACCGCTCGACCGAACAGCAGTGGTTGAACCGAGTGCATAAGAAGTGCGGTGATGAGAAGAAGGGCGGCTGCGCTCGTGACGAAGGGACGAAGGAAGAGGTAACGCGACAAGCGTCGGAGGGTCTTCAGGGTGCCGTCGGGCGGGACTTGCCGTCCAGCGGTCGTGGAGGAATCGGACCGAGACGCGGTCATGGCCGATCTCCAAGCAGCGCTTCAACCTCGTCGAGCGGACCGAGCTGGCTCTCGACGATCGTGCGATACAGCTCGTTCGACGCCAGGAGTTGGTCGTGTGTGCCGTTTCCGACCAGGCGGCCATTATCGAGCAGCAGGATCCGATCAGCGCTCAGCGCCGCAGAGACCCGTTGGGCCACCATGATCACCGTGATATCTGCGAACTGTTCGGCCAACCTCTCCTGAATACGAGCCTCGGTTGCGACATCCACGGCAGAGGTCGTGTCATCGAGAATCAGGATCGAGGGGTCGGAGACGAGAGCGCGGGCGAGTGCGACACGTTGGCGCTGTCCGCCCGAGAGGTTGTTGCCCTTCTCGTTCATGCCGGCTTCGTAGCCGCGGTCGAGGGAATCAATAAAGGCACTCGCATCAGCTGCTTTGGCGGCCTCGATGATTTGCTCCCGGGTGGCGTCGGCCGAGCCCATTGCGATGTTCTGCTCAATCGACCCGGTGAAGATGCTCGCTTCTTGAAGCGCGACCGCGACGTTGCTGCGAATGTCCTGAAGCCGGAGATCGCGAACATCGTGCCCGTCGAGGCGCACCGATCCGCTACTCACGTCGTAGAAGCGTGGGATGCAGCTGATCAGCGAGGTCTTACCCGATCCGGTCGAGCCGAGGAGCACGACCGTCTCGCCGGCTTCGATTCGAAAGGAAACGTCCTCGAGGACAGGATCGCCCGATGGCTGACCGCTCGAATCGAGATAGTGCATCGTCACGTGATCGAACTCGACCGATCCGTCGAGGTGGTCGAGCAGTGTCGGGTCACTTGACTCAAGGACATCGGGTTGTGCGTTCTCGATGTCTCTGAATCGCTCAAGCGACGTTGCCATACGACCAAGTTCTGGCAGAACGAACCCGAGGAACGCGATCGGCAACATTGCGGTCAAGAGATAATTGAAGAAGGTCGCGAGTTCACCGGCGGTGAGGAACGTGGTCGCCGAGCGGCCCGTGAGAATCAGCGCCCCGGCAATCGCGAGATACAACATCGTGAGAAAGCTCGGTTCAAGAATCGCTGCCCGACGGGCTGGCCGCATCGAGGCCGTGTAGAGATCGTCGTTGCGCTCGGTGTAGCGCTCGATCTCGAGGGGCTGGCGTACGAAGTTCTTCACGACCTGCACGCCGGCCAAGTTCTCCTGCAGCACCGTGTTCAGTCGATCGAGACGATTTTGCTGAGCGGCATAGAGTGGCGTCAGACTTGGCACGACCACCAAGATCAGCAGCGACATCGCGCCCACGACAAATACTGTCGGGAGCAGCAACTGCGGGGTCTCGAACGCCACGAGCCCGACAGCTCCGATCAGCATCACCGGTGCGCGGATGATCATTGAGGCCCCGACGAGAAACCCGTTTCTTACGATCGCGATGTCGCTCGTCAGCCGAACGAGGAGCGGCCCCGTCTTGAACCGATCGAGGTCACCGAACGACAGCTCCGTGACTCTCTCGTAGACGGACATTCGAAGCGCATGCGCCGCCTGGGTTGTCACCTTCGAACCAATCCACGCAGCGCAAATGGCGAAGGCAGCCGAGCCGACCGTGAAGGCGAGCATCAGGCCGGACGTGGCAACGATTACGCCAACATCTTCGTTCCGGATTCCATCGTCGATGATGCGTTGAATCTGCTGAGGAATAAGCAGTTCGAGCACGACCGAAGCGATTATGCAGAGCTGTCCGAGGAAGAGAAGCCGGCGCTGTTGAGGTTCTAAGCGCTTGACCAACTCGATCAGCGCACCAATAGGACCCACCGCATTCACCATAGGAGGGAAACGATCCGGTCGAACACGCAGTGGAGCAGACCGCCAAACGTGCAAGACTCAGTGCTCGATCAGTACCTAGCGCGGCGAAAGGACGAATGGTGGCACAACCCATAATTCGGGGTTACACCATCGTCGACCGGCTGGGAAGCGGCGGTTTCGCGTCGGTCTATCTGGCTACCAAAGATGAGACCGATCTTCAGTTCGCGATCAAGGTCCTCCACGACCATGCATCGAACCCCGACGACGTGCGCCGGTTCGAACGTGAGCGAACAACGATGCGAGCGCTCAGTGGGCATCCCAACATCGTGGGAGTCTTCGACGATGGACAGACCGAGGATGGCTCGCACTACACCGTCCTCGAATACGTCGGCGAAGGCTCGGTTCGCGACCGAATCGACGAAGGCGGCGCGCTGCACTGGGCGAATGTCGTCGAGATCGGTGTGCAGATCTGCGCGGCTCTCGACGTTGCGCATCGCAGCGGTGTGCTACATCGCGACGTCAAACCAGCAAACATTCTTCTCCAAGACACCACCGCGAAGCTGAGCGACTTCGGGATTGCCCGACTGGTCGGCCAGAGTCAGGTCACCGCCGCACAGTCGATCATTGGCACGCTTGCGTACACGCCACCCGAGATCTTCCACAACGACCCGTTCGATGGCAGGGGTGACATCTACCAACTCGGCATTTCGCTCTATGAAATGTTGCTCGGACGAGCACCGTTCACCTCGGCCGCTGCCGACAACAAGGCAACGATCATCCGTCGAATCCTCGACAACCCGGCACCACCCCTCGCTCAGTTCGACATTCCCCAGCCATTGTCGGATCTCCTCGACGAGGTACTCGCGAAAGACCCCGCCGATCGGCCTCAGTCCGCGGAGACGTTCGGGCGTCGACTCAACAGTGTCGAGGCCACGCTCGGACGGACACCCACCCACGTAGGCGAAGAAACGCAATCGATCGCTCTCGAAACTGCGACCATCTCAACGGGCGAAGGACTCAGCCCCGACGTCGCCCCGAGTTCGCTGTGGGGGCCGAACTCGAACGACGAGCAACAGGCTCGTATCGACCCGACGATCGCGAGCTCCGGCGCTCCTGCAGCACCCATCGTGTCGGTGCCCGAAGCCCCAAACGTCTCGCCGTCCATCGATGCGAACGTCACCGTGGCCGAACAGCGACCGACTCGAACGACATCGGTCATATCGTCGACTCCCCCGCCATCGCTCAATATTGGAACCGAGAGCGTTCGACCGTCGAACTACGACGCGCTCTCTGTGGTCGATCCTGCCCCTGGAGAGGAACATCCTCGTTGGCGACGACGGTGGTTATGGGTTGCTGCCCTTCTGCTCGCCATCGGGGCGGCGGGCGCTGGTGTCGGTGTGGCCCAACTCGTCGATGATGGCGACATTGGCGACCCCGGCGTCACGACAGCTGACCTCAACGACGATGACGGTGCCGAAGATCGCGAGCCTGAATTCGCGGTGCTCGAACATCCAGCGTTCGCGGCACCCCTCGGTTCTGTCGGCGTGATCTTCGACTCGGTTGCGAACTCAGGAGGCCTAACGATGGTCGGGGCGGCCGGCGATGGTGAGGGTGCGAACCAGCAGAATGGCGTCGTGTGGACGCTGGGCTGGGAAGATTTGGCGAAGGCCGCCACCGAAGGTCCGACGATCCGGGTCGTCGATGGTTCCGCTGACAGCCGAGGCCGGCTGTGGTCGGTGGGCGTCATCGATGGTGAAGAGTTTCTCGTAGCGGGCGAGACGAGTGGGAATGGCATCTCTTGGATTGGGGCGCATCCGCGCGACTTCGAGCGATCGATCGACAGCAGCTTCACCGGTGCTGCGGCCGATTCACTCCGCGCCGTCGCGGCCGACAGCGAAACAAGCTTCCTCGTGGCCGGCAAGCGCACAAAGGACAGCGCTGAGGTCATGGGTCTCTGGCAGGTGACCGAAGGCGCGTCCTGGGCAAGTCCGCAATGGGAGTCGTTCGACGTCGATTCGGGCGCACCAGGTGTGCTCAACGACCTGGCGGTAGTCGACGATTTCGCTGTCGCTGTGGGTAGAGAAGAGGTAGATGGCATCGACCATGGCGTGATGCTCATCCGACGAGACGATGCCTGGGCGCACCTCCTCCGCCCGTGGGATGGGGCCGAATTCCACTCGGTGACCATCGCCGACAACCGAATCGTCGCCGTGGGTCAACTCGGGTCCGGGGAGAGCGAGACACCGTTCGCGATCGTCACGAACCCCTTGGGCGACGAGGGGTGGTTTCATCTCCTTCCCGTGAGCGCGGACCGACCTGGCATCGCACGATCGGTGATCACGCTCGAGGACGGGCGAGTGATTTCCGTGGGTACCGTTGTTGGTGAGGTCGCGGACGATCGGGATGGCGCGATCTGGGAACTCATCTCGGCCGACATCCTCGAGAGCGATCAGTGGACAACACGGGCCACTCCCGACCTGCGGACCGATGGCTTCACCGAGTTGTGGACCATCGATGAATTCAACGACATCGTGTATGTGTTTGGCCGAACCGAGATCGGTGATCGCCGTCCTGCGGGCGCGTGGACGCTCGACCTCGCTGACTCCAGCTGATTCCGCTCAGCGAACGGTCGAGAGTTCCCGGTGCTCGCCGTCGCCGCCTCGAACTGGCACACCTCGATGTTGGCGACGCTCGTGAATCGCCAGGCCGATGAAGATCCCGGGAATGGCGACCAGGCCGAGCATCGCACCCGACGACACCATCACGAGAGCCGGTGCTGGGCACGTGCCCGCGATCGCCCAGCCGACGCCGAATAGTGCTCCACCCTTGATGTGATGCGGTTCCGGTCGTGAACGCGAGAGCCGCAGCGGTCCACCGAACAGTGTGCGGATTTGGCGTCGCTCGAGTATCCAGAGCAGCGGCGCTGACACCGCAATCGCCGACGCCATGAACAAGAAGACATCGGGTTCGTCGAGCCGCAGCATCGAGTGAATCGTGTCGTACTCGTGAAGGTTGAATCCGGCGAGAATCCCGCCAAAAAGAATCCCTGTAACCAACCCGATCGTGTTGAGCTTCACAACGCACCTCCGGTCAGAACTCGCAGCGCGAAGGTGACCGCAATCGCGGTGGCCATGAAGGTCGCCGTGACCGCGACGCTCGCTGGAGAGCGCTGCGCAGTTCCGCACATTCCGTGGCCCGATGTACATCCACCGGCGACGGCGGCTCCGTAACCGAGCACGATCGCCCCAACGAAGACCATGACCACAGTGACTGGCAACGAAAACACCTCGCCAAGAGCGTCGTACCCCGACCGGACTCCTCGTCCGGCACGAAGAACGTTGGTCGCGAGAAAGCCGCCCACGAACAGACCCACGAAGTAGAACACCCGCCAGGTCACTACGCCGCGCCGACGACGCAAAAGGCTGAGTGTCTGAACATACGCGCCCGACGCGCCGAGCGGCTGATTCGCGAGCGCGAAGAGCGCCACGATCAGGAGACCGAGCGCGGGTCCAGCAATGAACCACGGAAGCTGGGCGGGGAGAACATCAAACATGACGCCCTTTCATCGTGTTTTCGCTAGACAAGATCTCGACGGCGCACATGCAGTCGAGACGCCCGAACCTCCGCGGTCAAGGGAAACTTCGCGATGGCGCGATGTTCCACCTCCTATTGACCGGATGTTCTAACCAATGATGAACGCCCGCGCCTCAGGTCGCGGTGCGACCGATGAGACCGAGAAACCGCAAGGCTGCTGATGAGTCGGGTGGTGGGGCCACCGGTGGGCCAAAAACCTTCGAGTCCTTGAGCTGATCGAGCATCGGGTAGAGAAAGTCGAGGGCCGCGTCTGCGAGTTCCTCGGGAATAGCGACGTCGACGCCGACGGCGGTAGCGAGATCCCACGAATGGCCAAGGAGGTCGACGAGGCGAAACCGTGCCACCACAGCTCCCGGCCGTTCACCGATGGGATGTTGCACGAGCTGTTCCATTGCACCAGGTCGACGCAAGGCCTCGATCGACGCGAGCGCTGTTCCTCGCCAGGTTGCGACGGGATTCGGACCGAGGATCGACGTGTCGATCGTCATCGTCGACGGCAGAGGTTTCCCTTCGAAGAAGAGCGGAATTGCCGCATCGCCGAGCACCACATGACTGATGAGTGCCTGAACATTCCACCCATCGCAGGGTGTTTCGAGCTCGAGGTGTTCGTCATCGACCTGCACGAGCACGCCACCGAAAATCGCCATTGCGGCGATCGTGTCTTCAGCGGGATCGGCGCCGAGCTGAGGGAGATCGTTGTCCAACACTTTTACTCCCACTCGATCGTGCCTGGGGGCTTCGACGTGATGTCGTAGGCGACCCTGTTGACGCCCGAGACCTCATTGATGATACGACTCGACATGACATCGAGGAGCTCGTAGGGCAGCCTTGCCCAGTCAGCCGTCATCGCATCTTCCGACGTGACCGCTCGAATAATGATCGCGTCTGCGTAGGTGCGTTCGTCGCCCATCACGCCCACCGAGTTGACGCCCGGGAGCACGGCGAACGCTTGCCAAATCTCTCGATCTAGGCCAGCGAGGCGAATCTCCTCGCGCACGATGAAGTCGGCTTCCTGGAGCAGGGCCACCTTCTCTCGAGTCACTTCACCGATGATGCGAACACCAAGACCAGGACCTGGAAAGGGTTGACGCCAAACAATCTCGTCAGGCAGCCCGAGCTCAGTGCCGACCGAACGAACCTCGTCCTTGAACAACGCCCGGAGCGGTTCGACCAAATCGAACTCGATGTCGTCGGGCAAACCACCGACGTTGTGGTGGCTCTTGATCTTCGCGGCATCACCCGTGCCCGACTCGATCACGTCGGGGTAGAGGGTTCCTTGCACGAGATACTGCGCCCCAACAACCTGGGCCTTGGCAGCCTCGAACACCCGGATGAACTGTTCGCCGATCGACTTGCGCTTCGCTTCAGGATCGGTGACACCTTCGAGGTGCTGAAAGAATCGATCCGCCGCGCTCACATGGATCAGCTCGATCTTTTGATGACGTTCGAACGTCTCGACGATCTGGTCGGATTCACCCTTTCGCATCAGCCCGGTATCGACGTACACACACGTGAGCCGATCGCCGACAGCCTTGTGCACAAGCGCGGCCGCGACAGCGGAATCGACGCCACCCGAGAGCGCACAGATCACACGGCCCTCGCTGCCGACCTGCTTTTGAATGAGGTCGACCTGGGTGTCGATGACGCTCGCCATCGTCCAACTTCGCTCAGCGCCGCATGCACTCGTGAGGAACCGCTCGATTACATGCTGGCCATGTTCGGTGTGCACGACCTCGGGGTGGTATTGCACGCCATAGAGGCCACGGCTCGGATTTTCGAAGGCAGCAACCGGAGCGTCCGGCGTTGACGCGGTGACTGTGAAGCCCTCTGGCATCTCGGTGATCGCATCGAAGTGGCTCATCCACACGGTCTGCGAAACGGGAGTGCCGTCGAGCATCGAGCCTGCATCGGCCGCCACCGACAGCTCCGTACGGCCATACTCGCCGCGTTCGTTGCGCCCCACTGTGCCGTCATTTTGATGGGCGATAAGCTGCGCGCCGTAGCAGATCCCAAGCACCGGAATATCGAGGTCGTAGACCTCGGGGTCGATCGCAGGAGCACCGTCGACGTGCACCGACTTGGGGCCGCCCGAGAAGATGATTCCTGTGGGGTCCTTCTCCCGAATCTCCGCAGCCGTGATCGTGTGCGGCACGATCTCGGAGTAGACGTTCGCCTCGCGCACTCGACGAGCGATCAACTGCGCATACTGCGCGCCGAAGTCGACGACCAGGACCGATTCTTCGGCTGGATCGGGGACGCTCATTGTTGACTCACGAGAACTTCAGCTTTTTGGAAGTCCTTCAGATCCGTGTAGCCACACATCGCCATCGATTGGCGAAGGCTGCCAGCAATGTTGAGCGCACCGTCATCGTCGTGAGATGGACCGTTGATGATCTCGGCCAGCGATCCACGCGGCGGAACCGGCACCCGTCCGCCTTGGGGCACGGTCGGGTGCACGCTCTGCACACCCCAGTGCCAGCCGCGTCCAGGCGCCTCGGTGGCGGCCGCGAGCGGAGCACCGAGCATGACGGCATCGGCGCCACACACGATCGCTTTCGCAACATCGCCGCCGGTCGACATGGAGCCGTCGGCAATAATGTGGGTGTAGACCCCTGTTTCGTCGAGGTGACGCATACGAGCAGCGCGAGCATCCGCCAGAGCAGTTGCCTGCGGACCGCCGATGCCGAGGACGCGGCGCAGCGTCGAAGCGCGACCAGTGCCGACGCCGACGAGGATTCCTGCGGCCCCCGTGCGCATCAGGTGCAACGCTGCGGAATAACTGGCGCAATCGCCGACGATTACCGGCACTTCGAGCCGACGAACGAACGTCTTCAAGTTGAGCGGCTCGGACTCGTTCTTCGAGACGTGCTCTGCGGAAACGACCGGTTGCTGGATGACCAATAATCCAAGCTCAGCCTTGAGGATCGTTTCGATGTGGTCGCTGGCTCGTTGCGGGCTTACAGCCGCGCAACTGACGACGTCAGCGTCGTTGATCTCGGCGATTCGCTGCAAGATCAGATCTGGATTGATCGGCGCTTCATAAAGCTCTTGCATCCGACGCATCGAGGCATCGTCGTCCAGCTGCGAAATCTCCTCGAGCACGCCGTCGGCGTCCTCGTATCGGGTCCACAGACCCTCGAGGTTCAACACGCCGACACCGCCATGGCGCCCGATCTCAATCGCCGTCGCCGGGCTGACGACCGAGTCCATCGCCGAGGCCATGAACGGCACCTCGAAGCGATAGGCATCGATCTCCCAGCTCAGGTCGATGTCCTCGGGATCTCGGGTGCGCCGAGAGGGCACGATCGTGATGTCATCGAACCCATAGGCCTTGCGAGCAGACTTGCCCATTCCGATATCGATCTCAGCCACTGCAGTCAACTCCATTTTCAGGAAAGAGACAATCTAGCGCGGTAGGGATATCCCCACCCCACGAAGCATGCCACCCCCATTTCACTCGGAACACCGAACCTTCACGATGAGCACGTGATAGCACAACGATTTCGGCGGCGGCCTGCCGCGCACATCGAAAGCGCCGCCTATTTTGCAGTGAGCGAACTCATTGCAAACATCACCAAACACTCGAACGCAAAGAATGCGTGGGTGACAGTGCGGAGTACTGAGACCACATTGCTGATGGGTCTGAGCGACGACGGTGTCGGCGGCGTCGATCCAACGATCGGCTCGGGCGTCGACGGCGTCCACGACCGAATTACGAGCATCGATGGCACCGTTGCAATCAACAGCCCATTGGGCGAAGGTACAACCGTGATGCTTGAGGTTCCGGATACGGAGGCCTTCGATCGATGAAGGTCATCATCGTTGAGGATTCCGTACTTCTACGAGAAGGGATCGCTCGTCTTCTCGCGGACGAGGGCATCGAGGTCGCCGGAGTTGCCGGTGACGCCCACGGGTTCACAGAGTTGTGGGAGCAGACACGCCCCGACCTCAGCATCGTCGATGTGCGCATGCCGCCCACCCACACCGATGAGGGCATTCGAGCCTCGGTGGAATTACGAGAGATCCACCCCGAAGCCAAGATCCTCGTGCTCTCCCAATACGTTGAGGAGCGCTATGCGAAGTAACTTCTGGCCGATGGGCACGGTGGAGTGGGCTATTTGCTGAAGGAGCGCATCGCCGACGTCACCGAGTTTGTTGAGGCGGTGACCCGCGTCGCCGGGGGTGGCACAGCTCTCGATCCAGAGGTTGTGGCACAGCTGTTCGCCCGACGCCGCAGCCCAACCGATGCCCTCACGCCGCGCGAGGGCGAGGTGCTGTCGCTGATGGCCCAGGGGTTCACGAATGGAGCGATCGCCGAGCAGCTCATCGTCAGCCAAGGAGCCGTCGAGAAGCACACATCGGCGATTTTCTCGAAGTTGATGCTCGAGCCAAGCGCGACCGACCATCGCCGGGTGCTAGCGGTTCTGCAGTGGCTCGACCGCTGACGTGTTGGTCGAGCACCCTGCCTCAACCACGGGGCTCAGGTCTCAACTTTTAACAATCGGCAGCAATTGCTTGTGTTCTTGCACTGTTCTTCGAGATAGTCGACGCGGCGCCTTCGCGATGAGCCTTCGGAATCGACTCGTCTTCGGCCCGCTGAATCATGGAAAGTGGCCAGCGGTTGCCGGCATTTATTAAAAGTTGAGACCTGACCCCACGGGTGGCTGGAACTGGGTTCAGGCGAGCTGAGCCAGGAGGTTGAAAACGGCGTCGACGTGTCGTTGTTCGGTTCGCACCGCGCCGATCGACACCCGAAGAACGAGCTGGTCGTTCAGTTTGGTGTGCGTCAGGTAAGCCTCACCGCTGCTGTTAATCGCGTTGAGGATGCGGTCGTTGTCGTCATCGCCACCCACGTGGCGAAAGCTGACGAGCGAGAGTCGTGTTGGAGCAACGATCTCATAACTCGGGTGCGCGTGAAGTTTCGCGTCGAGATCCTTCGCCATATCGACATGGCTTCGAACAAACGCCGCAAGGCCCTCTGCACCGTGCGTTCGAATGACGAACCAAAGCTTCAACGCCCGGAAACGACGACCGAGCGGAATCTGCCAGTCGCGATAGTCGATGACCGCTCCAGAATCGCTTGCTGAGTTGCGCAGATACTCGGGAAGCACGCTCAGCGCCGAAAGCATCGGTGCGCGGTCGGCAATGTAGAAGAGCGAGCAATCGAAATTCGTGAGGAGCCACTTATGTGGGTTCATGCTGTAGCTATCCACGCGCTGAATACCTTCGTTCACGAAACGGAATTCCGGAGCGACGGCCGCTGCCCCGGCGAAGGCACCATCGAGGTGCAGCCACGCCCCAAAGTCCTTGCAAACATCGGCGATGGAGTCGACGAGGTCAAAGGCGGCCGATGAGGTCGTCCCGGCTGTCGCTTGAACAAAAAACGGCCGGCGCCCCTCAACCAGATCATCCACCATCTGTTCGCGCAGCTTGACGGGATCCATCGCATGGTTTTCATCACCGGGGATGAGCCGGATCTGGTCCTCCTGCAAGCCAATGATCTTGCATCCCTTCACAAAGGACGAATGTGCGTGTTCGGAGCTGTACGCAACAAGTTCGCTCCAGCGTTGCTGTCCAGCGACACGCTCGCGTGCCGCGAGCATCGCTACGAGGGCCCCGGACGACGCCGAGTCTTGAATCGTGCCTCCACCCGGCCCGGTCGAACGAAAGCGGTCGGGAAGCCCACACAGGTCGATCATCCAGTCGAGCATGTGTGTCTCGAGCTCGGTGCACGCTGGAGACGTTGCCCACAACATCCCCTGCACGCCGAGGCCTGAAGACAACAGCTCGCCGAGCACCGATGGCGGCGAAGCATTCGCTGGGAAGTAGGCGAAGAAGTTCGGTGATTGCCAATGGGTGATGCCGGGGACGATCAGCGACTCGACGTCGGACATGATCTCGTCCCACGCCTCGCTCTGCTGGGGGGGTTCGGCTGGAAGCGCAGCGCGTAGATCTCCGGGGGCGACCTGGCTCAACACCGGAAGCTCCTCGACCCGCTCCCAATAATCGGCAATCCAGTCGATCATGTCGTGACCGGCGCGCCGGAACTCGTCGTTGCTCATCGGCGGCTCGTAGGTCATCGACTAGAGGTTACGAGCTGGTTATGGCCAACAACTCACCGGGTTGCCGCTCCGCTGATGATCTCGAACAGGTTGTGCAACATGAACGCTGTGGCCCCCCACACGGTGTCACCGACGAGTTCAAAGAAATGCATCTCCCGCCATTCGTCACGCCAGTACCACTCCTCGTGCCGATAGACGCTGGAGGTCAACAGTTCGGCCAGCGGCACATGGAGGATGACCTCGACCTCATCGGGTGATGCGACCAGCCGGGGCGGCTCGGCGAGCGTGGCGACGATCGGTTGTACAAGCGAGAAGCTGGCACCGGTGACGAACGAGTCCAAGTCACCCACCCGCTCGGGCAGGGAAGGATCGAGAGCGACCTCCTCCTTTGCCTCACGGAGCGCCGTGTGCCATAACGACTCGTCGGTCTCGTCGTAGGCACCACCGGGGAACGCGACCTCACCAGCGTGCTTGCGCATGTGTTTTGGACGCCGGGTCAGGATCGTCGTTGGACCGTCGGCACCGTCGTAGAGCGCGACAAGAACAGCGGAACGACGACCCTTGTCTGCAGGTCGGTCTACCGCGGGGCCGCGAACTATCTCGGACGGCCGATATGCACGGAGCGCCGCCGTTATCGACTCCATCGAGAACTCGTCTGCGCTCACCCACGATGGGACCTGGCCTGGGCGCGAGCGCTCCGGGCGAGGGATCTGTTGCGGGCCGCCGCGAACAGGGCCCCGGTCGGTCAAGGGGACGATAGCGACGTGAGGAGGTCGACGACTCCCTCAGCCCTCAGGACCTCGAGCACGACCTCTGGGCGGATCCCGCCCTTCTCCCAGCCATTCCAGGATTCGATCATGGCCGACACATTGGGTGCATCGGTCTGAGCAGCAAGCACCTCGTGAAACATGCCAGTCTTCAAATACGCCATGGTGCGGCCGGGCATTTCGGTTTCCCCAACCCAGTCGTTGAACTGGGTGAGGAGCTTGGCGGCCGAGGCCGGAGGTCGATCTTCCATCGTTGTCAGGCTAGCGATGCGCGGGCGGTGTCGGTTGAGCCGCCAGTTCGCGCCGCGTCAGCTCATGCATCGCCGACCTGAGCGCCTCCGTTGCAGGGCCGATCGGGAACGTCCGATCCCCCACGGCGGTGACCGACACAGCGTCGCGCATCGTCGAGAGCGCAAAGACCTCCGTCGCGACATCGAGGCGGTCGAGGGTGTGCTCGACCTCGCGAAACACGAGACCGCTTTCGGCCGCCGCGTCGAACGCCACCTCTCGCGTGATCGAATCCAAAATACCGAGGGCCATCGAGGGCGTCTCGTACACCAGCTCACCGTCGTCTTCGATCACCCACCCAACCGTGAAGGTCGGCCCTTCCAACATTCTCTTCGAGCGGCCGATGAGGATCGCATCGTCGAATCCAGCGAGCAATGCGGCTCGGATCGCGCTGAGATTGTTGGCGTACGACAACGTCTTACCGCGAAGCAATTCCCAGGTCTCACCGTCGGCGTGCCACGGCGCATAAAGAGGGTGAAGCCTCAGCTCGCCCAGCTGCTCTAGCGACGCTTCCGATGTGACGACAACCCTGGTCGTTCCCTCGAACGGATCGTCGCCCGCGGACACCAGTATCCGGATCATACAATCGTCGTGAAACGTCGCAGCATGTTCTGACCACGACGTGAGGTCGTCGTCGGAGGGCAGGTCGATACCGAGCATTGCCGCGCTTCGCTCGAGACGCCGGAGGTGTGGCTCCAGTCGAAAGCACTGCCCATCGATGCCCCGAATAACTTCGAACACTCCGAAGCCACGGATGAAACCAACGTCGGACACCGGAATAGAAGCAGTTGCTGGATCGTGAAGCTCGCCATCGATCCGTACAGACGTGAAGGCACTCATCGTTTGTTCCGCTCCATATGTAGGCCATCGCCGGCTAGCGACAGCTTGGGTCCACGTTTTGGCGCGGACCCGATCGATTTTGCCAGACGAACGACCCGCCATCTGTGCCCGGCCCACGGCTCGAGCAGTTCGAGCATGCGGGCGTCATCGCCGCGCTCCTCGCCCGCAAGGTGCCAGGCGATGGTGTTGGGGATGTGATAGTCCCCGACCGGCATGGCGTCGGCGTCGCCCATCGCCGCAGCTGTCACCATCGAAGTCGTCCAGGGCCCAATGCCGCGGATCCGTTCCAGGCGAGCTTGCACTTGGGATGGCGTTCGCTGTTCGAGGCCCGTCAGACGAGACATCTCTCGCGCCGTTCGAAGGATGATCTCGGCTCGTTTTCGCTCGACGCCAAGGGGATGAAAGTCCGAATAACCAAGCTCGGTGGTCCGCTCGGGAGAGGGCAGAATCCACCCGCCGAATGGCCCGGGCGCTTCATCACCGAACTTGCGAGCCAGAAGTCGACGCGACCTCAGCGCGTTGTGCGCCTGCACCTTCTGTCCGAGAATTCCGCCGATCAGCGAGTCCCACAACCGGTCGGTTCGGCCGAGCAGGAACGGCTTGGCGCGCCAACGGTCGGACAGCTTCCCGGCTGGCGGCTCGAAACCCGACAGATCATCGTCGGCACCCAACAACTTTGGCGCCTGCTGCATCATCCAATCCGCACCCGGCCCCCACGCCTCTGCATCGACCGTGGTCGCGCTGACCCGATTGAGCTGCAACGACCCCAAACCATCGGGCGTTCGGGTGTTCCAGCGGGTCTCGCTCGGGCCGACCATGACCGGATCTTTGGTGCCGCGGACGGTGCTCGAAAGTTCGACCCACTGGGGAATTTCGATAGTGAGCGCGACCACAACACAACCCTAGAGGACCCGGACACCGTGTAAGACGCCGCCCATGAAGCCCCGAACCGTTCGTGCGCTCGCGAGCGTGCGGAGCGAATGGCGCGAAGCTCCGTGGTTCGTGATCTTGATGGTTGTGGTCATCGCCTTCGTCGGCCCCGGACTTATTTGGGCAGCGTGGGCAGCAATCGTCAACCTCTTCTAGGTTTCCCGGGCTTCGCCCTCCAGCGATCGCAATCCGAGCCTGGCTGAAAACGAAAGAAGCCCGGGCCTGAAACCAGACCCGAGCCTCTCCATTTGATTTTTTCTCCGCCACTTCAGCTGTAAGCGCCTCAGGCGCAAGCCTCCGTGGCGTATGAACGGCCCCCAGAGGGGACGAAGGTGTAATTCTGTCGCTGCCAAAATCGGCGACGAAGTCGCTGGCAGCGAAGCGGAATTACATCATGCCGCCCATACCACCCATGCCGCCCATGTCTGGCATGCCGCCGCCAGCGCCTTCAGCCTCTGGCTGATCGGCGATGAGGACCTCGGTGGTGAGGAGGAGCGCAGCGATCGACGCTGCGTTCTGCAGAGCCGCACGAGTCACCTTGGCAGGATCGATCACGCCAGCAGCGATGAGATCGACGATCTCTCCCGTTGCCGCGTTGAGACCCATCGAGCCTTCAGCTTCTTCGATACGTTGTACCCAGACGGCGCCATTGAGACCCGCGTTGTCCGCAATGAGCTTTGCCGGGGCGTCGAGGCAAGCGAGCACGATTTTCGCGCCGGTCCGCTCGTCGTCGGTGAGGCTCTTCTTACGGGTGATTGCTTCGACAGCACCCTTGCAACGCACGAGTGCGGTGCCGCCACCTGCGACAACACCCTCTTCGATCGCTGCCCGAGTAGCTGACAACGCATCTTCGATGCGGTGCTTCTTCTCTTTGAGCTCGACCTCGGTGGCTGCGCCAACCTGGACGAGTGCAACGCCGCCAGCCAGCTTGGCCAGACGTTCTTGCAGCTTCTCGCGATCCCAATCGGAATCGGTGTCGTCGATCTCGCGCTGGATCTGTGCGACACGTCCGGCAACCTCGTCGCTGGAGCCTGCGCCCTCAACGATTGTGGTGTTGTCCTTGGTGATGACGATCTTGCGAGCCTGACCGAGCATGTCGAGCGTCACGTTGTCGAGCTTCAAGCCGACCTCTTCGGCGATGACCTGACCACCGGTGAGGATGGCCATGTCGGTGAGCATTGCCTTGCGGCGCTCGCCGAATCCAGGAGCCTTGACTGCAACGGAGTTGAACGTGCCACGGATCTTGTTCACAACGAGGGTTGCAAGTGCTTCGCCCTCGACATCCTCGGAGAGGATGAGGAGTGGCTTGCCGGCCTGCATGACCTTCTCGAGAACAGGAAGGAGATCCTGAACCGAGGAGATCTTGCCCTGGTTGAACAGGATGTATGCGTCTTCGAGGATTGCTTCCTGGCGCTCTGCGTCGGTGACGAAGTACGGGGAGAGATAACCCTTGTCGAACTGCATGCCTTCGACGAAGTCGAGGTCCATGCCGAAGGTGTTGGATTCTTCAACCGTGACGACGCCGTCCTTGCCGACCTTGTCGATGGCCTCAGCAATGATCTTGCCAACGGTCTCGTCAGCAGCCGAGATCGAAGCGACCTGAGCAATTTTGCTCTTGGAGTCGTCGACCTGAACAGCCTGTTCAGCAATTGCCTCTACGGCAGCTGCGACAGCGCGCTCGATGCCACGCTTGAGACCCATTGGGTTGGCGCCAGCAGCTACGTTGCGGAGGCCTTCCTTCACGAGTGCCTGTGCGAGCACGGTGGCGGTGGTGGTTCCGTCGCCGGCTACGTCGTTGGTCTTGGTAGCGACCTCTTTGACGAGCTGAGCGCCCATGTTCTCGTAGGGATCTTCGAGCTCGATTTCACGAGCGATCGAAACACCATCGTTGGTGATGGTCGGTGCGCCGAACTTCTTGTCGAGAACAACGTTGCGACCCTTTGGGCCGAGCGTGACCTTGACTGCGTCAGCGAGCTTGTTGACGCCCGCTTCAAGGCCGCGGCGCGCATCTTCATGAAACTTCAGTTGTTTTGCCATGTGTTAGGTCTCCGACTACTTGACGATCGCGAGGACGTCGCGAGCGTTGAGAATGAGCAGGTCTTCGCCGGCGGAGTTGATCTCGGTGCCGCCGTACTTGGAGTACACAACGACGTCGCCGACGCTGACATCCATTGGGATGACCTCGCCGCTCTGGTCGGAGCGCTTGCCAGGGCCGGCCGCGAGGACCTCACCTTGCTGTGGCTTCTCGGTTGCTGAATCTGGGATGACCAGACCACTTGCGGTGGTCTGCTCCGGAGCTGCCGGACGGACCACAATGCGGTCTTCGAGTGGCTGCAGGTTCATTCACGCCTCCTATGGCGATTTGCAGGGATTTTCCTGGAAAAGCCCGATGAAATGCACCCGCAAAGAGCGTTAGCAGTCTCACCCGGCGAGTGCCAACGATAGAGACGAGACCTCGATTGCGCAACTCTGCGCGGCAGGTTCTTCGCTACGCTCTCCATCGTGAGTGATTCGTTAGATACGCACCTCCGAAACACCAAACAAGCCTTGATCGAATCGGCGGGCCCGGATCGGGTACCCCAGGTCGGCGCCGAGGTCGTGCAAGAGGGGTTTCCAATGCCCACGATCGACACCGATATTCTTCACACAATCCCCTCGATCGAGACCTTTGTCGTAAACGCAACCGACCGCTCCATAAGCCCAACGGGAACGAACTCCGAGCTCAACAAAGCATGGCTTCCAGCAATTTCTGCGATGGGAGATGCCGTTTTCGAGTGGCTCGATCGCCAGGACCTCCGACTCGAGGGCGATGCGTACATCACTGCCTCGATAACACCGGCATCCGACGTCAGCGGCGACCCACACTTCGACGATGATCAATTCGTTCCGACGGCCGGAGTTGGCGTGGTTGCGATCGTCGCCGATCGAGCGGGCTCACGCGTCGCGACCGAACCCATCGAGCAGACGGGCGTGCGTGCGCCTCTACCGCTCGTCGTCAGCGATCAGATGAAGGCCGCGTTCGACGAAGGAATGATCGCGCACGACACGTTTGCGGCCAACACGCTTGTCGTGTTCCCGCAATTCGGACAACTTCATGCTGGCCCGGGGCCATGCGGGTCAGCCGACGATGTTCGACATCTGCTCGTCTTTCGAGCTGCCACAACACCAGCTGTGTAACCCGGGGTCAACCTCGGCCGTCGATGCCGGGTATCCACGATGTGCCGGCGAGAGGCACTTTGGCCATTGCTGCCGCTTCGACCGTGAGCGCGGCGAGATCTTCTGGTTCGAGGTTCGTCACGTGCGATTTACCGCATGCTCGGGCTAACGTTTGGGTCTCGAGGGTCAGGACCTGCAGATAGTTCGCCAGACGTCGTCCGGCGATCACAGGATCAAGCCGTGACGCGAGCTCCGGAGTCTGCGTCGTGATTCCAGCCGGATCGGTTCCTGCTTGGAAGTCCTCCCACATGCCTGCCGCCGAGCCGAGCTCGCGGTACTCATCGTCGTAGCCGGGATCATTGTCGCCAATGGCTATCAGCGCTGCAGTCCCGATCGACGTCGCGTCGGCGCCGAGCGCAAGTGCCTTCGCAACATCTGCTCCACTTCGGATGCCACCGGCGGCGATCAACTTGACCGACCCGCGGTGCACCCCGAGGTCTTTTAATGCGCGGACGGCCTCAGGAATCGCCGCGATCGTAGGAATGCCCACGTGTTCGATGAAGACATCCTGCGTGGCAGCCGTGCCGCCCTGCATACCGTCGAGCACCACAGCATCTGCGCCAGCCTTCACCGACAACGCAGTGTCGTAGTAAGGGCGAGCTGCGCCGACCTTCACGTAGATCGGCACCTTCCAATCGACGATTTCTCGCAGCTCGATGATCTTGATCGCGAGGTCGTCGGGCCCGGTCCAGTCCGGGTGCCGACACGCGGAACGTTGATCGATGCCCACCGGCAGGTTGCGCATCTCGCCGACGCGCTCGGTGACTTTTTGGCCGAGCAGCATTCCGCCGCCACCAGGTTTCGCGCCCTGGCCTACGACCACCTCGATTGCATCGGCCTTGCGGAGATCGTCGGGATTCATTCCATAGCGGGAAGGAAGATATTGATAGACCAGTGTGGCCGAGTGCGTTCGCTCTTCCTGGGTCATGCCCCCATCGCCGGTGGTGGTGGAGGTTCCGGCGGCATTCGCCCCGCGCCCGAGCGCTTCTTTGGCCTGCGCCGAGAGCGATCCGAAGCTCATGCCGGCAATCGTGATCGGGATGTCGAGCTCGATCGGGTTCTCAGAGGTTTCGGCACCGATCACCAAATCGGTACCGCACGCCTCGCGATACCCCTCGAGGGGATAGCGCGACATCGACGCGCCGAGCAGCACCAAGTCGTCGAGCGTGGGCAGCACGCGTTTCGCTCCCCAGCCCCGAATCCGATAGATACCCGTGTTCGCGGCGCGGCGAATTTCGGCGATCGTATTTCGATCGAACGAGTACGACTCTTTCTGATGCCAATGATCCTGTGGGCCACTCATGTTGCACCTCTAGCGGTTTCAGCGACTTCGGCATCGATGTCGTCGATGTGGAAGTTGTAGAGCTGGCGGGCGGACCCATAACGGGAGAAGTCGCTCGGATTTGCATCGAGACCCGAGGCCGACAGAAGCCGCTCGAGGGTCACGAGGTCTTCAGGACGGAGCACTTTTTCGACACAGTCCGAGCCGAGGCTTTCGACCGAACCACGAACGAAGATGTCGGTTTCATACAACGAGTCGCCGAGGTCCGCTCCGGCATCGCCGAGAACGACCAGATTTCCGCTCTGTGCCATGAAACAACTCATGTGGCCCACATTGCCGCCCACGACGATGTCGACGCCCTTCATCGAGATTCCACACCGAGAGCCAGCGTTTCCTTCGACGACCACCAGGCCGCCGTGACCGCTCGCGCCCGCCGACATCGTTGCGCTCCCGGTCACATGTACGACACCAGACATAATGTTCTCGGCCAATCCAGCGCTTGCGTTTCCGTTGACCCGCACCATTGCGAACTGATTCATCCCGGCGCAGTAGTACCCGACCGGACCGTTGATCGTGACCGACAGTTTCGTTCTGATGCCAGCGCCGATCGCGTGGGCACCGCGCGGGTTCTCGATCAGGAATTCACCGTCGGTCGCATCGTGCAACGCAGAGTTGAGGTCACGGAGCGATGCGTTGGCCATGTCGAACGTCGTCGCG
>JBLIMK010000024.1:0-36509 GCA_047638715.1 Verrucomicrobiales bacterium | reverse complement strand
GAAGGTCGTCGTCGATCGAGAGTTTGCCGATTACGCCCGCGTTGTTCGCTGTATCGAGCGCACGAGAAAGCGGCGAGGAGAAGCGGTGAGCGAAATCCCAGCCGCGCAGCGTTGGGCCCACCATGGCCGCTTCGCTGCGGCCTCGATCGGTGAGTGGAATGTCGGTCCGGCCCGTGTGTTGGCCCGAACGACTCCATTCGGTTTCGCCATGCCGTACGAGAACGATCTGAGTGTCCATGGTGTGACGAACCCTAGAACGGGCGAGCCACTTCCGACCGACTACCAGGTCACGAGCAATTGTTCGGGTCCGCGGAACGTGATGTTCGGCGATGACCAGAGCTCCTGGTCCTCGACGAGCGAAAGCGTCGGGACACGCGCAACGAGTGCTTCGAGAACGAGCTTCGTCTCGAGCTTCGCCATCGCTGCGCCGAGGCAGAAATGAATGCCCTTTCCGAAGCTGATGTTGTGTGCCGCGTTCCGTCGATGAATATCGAACTCGTCAGGGTTCTCGAAGAGATCTGGCTGACGGTTCGCCGATGCGAAGTTCATGAACACCGGCGTCCCGGCTGGCAGATCAACGCCCGCCAACGTTGTGGCTTGCGTCGTGATACGCCGCCATGAAATCTGGCTCGAGTTGAAACGCACGACCTCGTCGACCGCGTTCGAGATGAGCGACGGATCGGCGACGAGCTCGTCCCATTGCTCGGGGTGCTGGAGGAGGCTGACCAAGGCATTGCAGATCAAGTTCGTGACCGCTTCGTGCCCCGCGAACGACAGGCCATAGAGGATGGACTCAACCTCGAGGTACGAGACCTCCTCTGGGTTGTTGTTGTGGGCCGCCAGTAATTCCGAAGCAAAGTCGTCTCCGGGATGGGCCTGTTTGTCGGCCGCGAACTGCCTGCAGTAGCGCCAGTAGGCCAACATCTTGTCGGCGATCTCGACCTGTTCTTTCTCGCTCGGGCGACCCCATGAAAAGGCTTTGCGATCGTTGCACCAGTTCTTGAGAAGTTCGTCATCTGTGTCGGGAAACCCGATGAAGCGAAAGATTGTCTCGCCCGGCAATGGAAAGGCGAATGCATCGATGAATTCGGTGGGGTTTTCCCCGTCGAGCATGTCGTCGATCAGCTCGTGGCTCCGGCGAATGATGTACGGCTCGAGCGTCTTCAGTCGGCGTCGGGAGAACCCTGCGCGGGTGTGGACACGAATCCGAGCGTGATCTGGCTCGGGCCGATTCGACATGACGGCTACCGGGTCGAAGTCTGACGCCGCGAGCACGTCCGCGGCGCGTTCTCCGATCGGGAACACCGGATCCTGGACGTTCGTCGATGCGTAGACGTCGGGGTTCATGAACACCTCCACGATGTCTTCCATGCGGGTCACGACGACATAACCGAGTTGTTCGGCGAAGAAGATTGGGGAAGCGTTACTCAGCTGCCGTGCAATGGCGTACGGGTTGGTGAGGTAGTCATCGTTCAGCGGCGACCACGAGTGGTCGATCGGACAGCCGGTCGGTGGCGCGACCATGGCGTCTGGCGCTTGGTGATAGCTGGAGTTGTTGTCAGGACTCACGGAACCACTGTCTCGCGGTGGCTACTTCCCTTGCCAGTTGGGAGCGCGCTTCTCCGCAAAGGCCCTCGGCCCTTCTCGGGCGTCTTCGGAGGCGAAGACCTCGCCGAACAATTCGTCTTGCAGCGCGAAGAAGTGCCGCTCTGGCAGATCGACCGCAGCCTTGATTAGGCGTTTCGACGCTGCGACAGCAAGTGGCGCGTTCTTGCTCACTCGCTCCGCGAGAGCGAGCGCAACATGAACGGTCTCACCTGGCTCGGTGAGGCGGCTCACGAGACCAAACTCGGCCGCCTCCTCCGATGTGATTGGATCGGCCGTGATCGCCATCTCCATCGCGCGGCCGTAGCCCACGCGGCTCGGCAGCCGCTGCAGGCCCCCGCCAGCGGCAAAGAGCCCGACCTGAACCTCGGGAATTCCGAGCTTGATGCCTTTCGCAGAACCCTCGGCCGTTTCCGGTCAGGACGCCAGCGGCGAGTTCGCTATTGCTGTCGAGCTCTTCGATCGCTCCCGCTAAACCGTGCGACAGAGCGCCGTTGATGGCGTTCATCGCGTCGGGTCGATTTAAGGTGATGAGAAGGACCCGTCCACGACGCTCGGTAAGGACGGCTTCGTTAGGTGCGCTTTCGTTGCTCACTTGGGAGGCAGGCGGACGCCGCCGTCGACCCGAACGCACTCGCCGTTCATATAAGGATTCGTGATGAGATCCATCACCATGAATGCGAGCTCTTCGCCGGAACCGAGCCGCTTCGGGAAGAGCACCGACTGGCCGAGGTGCGCTTTGAACTGATCGCTTTGTTCGCCCTCGCCATAGATCGGCGTGTCGATCAGGCCCGGTGCAACGGTGTTGACGCGGACGCCGATGGCCGAGAGGTCCCGAGCAATGGGCAAGGTCATGCCGACGATGCCGCCTTTCGATGCCGAGTAGGCGCACTGCCCGATCTGACCATCGAACGCTGCTGCCGAGGCCATGTTGACGATTGCGCCGCGTTGGCCGTCTTCATCGACTGGATCGGTCTTCGACATGGCGGCAGCACTGCGGCTGAGCATGTTGAACGAGCCAATCAAGTTGATCTCGACCACCTTGCGGAACGCATCGAGATCGAACGGCTCGCCGTCGCGGGCCACCGTGCGACCCGCCCAGCCAATCCCGGCCGAGTTCACCAGTGCTCGAAGTGGGCCCATCTCCGACGCCGCAGCAATCGAAGCATCGGCGTCTTCTTGGGAAGTGACGTTGCATTTCACGAACAGACCGCCGAGCTCGGAAGCGACGGCCTGGCCCTTCTCTTCATTGAGGTCGGCAATGACGACCCGGCTACCGGCCGCAGCCAGTTGGCGGGCTGAAGCCTCGCCGATTCCCGATGCGCCACCGGTGATGATCGATGAGCTTCCTTCAAGGTTCAAACGTGGCACTTAAGCGTCCACCCTTTCAATCAGAGTTCCATTCGCAAGACCGCCGCCTTCGCACATGGCTTGGAAGCCATAACGACCGTTGGTGCGCTCGAGTTCGTTCACCAGCGTCGTCATGAGCTTTGCGCCCGAGCAGCCGAGTGGGTGCCCGAGCGCAACGGCCCCCCCGTTCACGTTGACCTTGTCGAGGGCGGCGCCCGTTTCTTTCTGCCATGCGAGAACGACGGAGGCGAATGCTTCGTTGATTTCGAACAGGTCGACGTCTTCGAACTTCACATCGGACTTGCTGAACAGTTTCTCGGTGACGGGGATCGGGCCCTTCAACATGGTGACGGGGTCGCTGCCGGCGAGGGCAAAGTTGCGGAAGATCGCACGTGGCTTCAGTCCGAGTTCGTCAGCCTTCTCGCGGCTCATGATGAGCACGGCTGCCGCGCCGTCGCTGATCTGACTCGAGTTGCCGGCGGTGATCTTGCCGTCTTCCTTGAACGCTGGCTTAAGACCGGCGAGCTTCTCGGCGGTCGTGCCTTCACGGATTCCCTCGTCGCGGGTCATCATGACGGTCTGGCCATCGATATTGACGGGGACGGGGATGATCTCGTTTTCGAAGCGGCCTTCCTCGGTGGCCTGCAGTGCACGGCGCTGGCTTTCGGCGGCGAACTCGTCGAGGTCTTCGCGGGTGATGTCGTACTCGTCCGCGATCATGTCGGCGCCGATTCCCTGCGGTGGGAGGCCGGTTTCGGAGTACCGGTCGAGCATGCTCTTCGGGAACGGGAAGCCGAGGTCTTTGACGACGCTGGCGCCCATTGGGGTGCGGGTCATGACCTCAACACCGGCAGCGATCACGACGTCGTAGGCGCCAGCCATCACGCCTTGGGCCGCGAAGTGGATTGCCTGTTGGCTCGACCCGCACTGACGGTCGACGGTGGTAGATGGGACGGACTCGGGCCAACCGGCGGCAAGTACCGCGTTGCGACCGATATTGAGTGACTGTTCGCCGACCTGCATGACACAACCCATTACGACGTCGTCGACGATTGCGGGATCGAGGTGGTTGCGCTCCTCGAGTGCTTTCAGCACATGGGCGGCGAGATCGGCTGGATGCCAATCCTTCAACATGCCATTGCGCCGGCCTGTTGGTGTGCGCACGACATCGACGATGACTGCTTCATGCATGGTGGTTCTCCTGAGTTACGGGTTCTCGCCGAGCTCGTCTTCGAGCGCAACGGAAATGTTCTGTTGTAGGCGTACGAGGACATTGGCGAGGGCTTGGCGATCCACGCGAGGGATGCCCGAGCGAAGTTCCTCGCGGAGCATCACGTCGATCTCGACGGCGCTCGAAGCGAGGGCGGTGCCTTCGCTTGTGAGTTGCACGAGCCAAACCCGGCGATCGTTGGGATCGGGCAGTCGCTCGATGAGGCCACGCTGTTCGAGCCGGTCGATCTGGGTCCCCGTAACGGCCCGTCCTTGGCGAAGATGATCGGCGGCGCGGGTTTGCGACACCGGGCCAAAGTCGGCGACGTAACAGAGCAGGCTGGCGAGGCTGAGCGTGAGGTCGATCGGCGAGAAGCGTTCGTCGTAGAGGCGCCGAATATCGGCGGCAGCACACACGATCGTGCTCTCGACGCGCGACCACGGCGGAGCGTCGAGCTCATGCAAGCGGTCGTTTCCTGACCCTGAGGGGGATTCTGTAATCGCCATGACTGTATGCAACCATACAGTTATCGCTCGACACTTCCGGTCGAGATCCGCGACTGCACGCGCGAGACTTCTTCTATGTCATCAGAACCGACGATCGGCTTTCTTCATCCGGGCGCGATGGGGTCGACTCTCGCCAAATGTTGTGTCGCCGAGACTCGTCTGTGGGTCGACGCTGGTCGGTCCGGCGCGACCGCTGAGCGCGCGGAGGAAGCTGGCCTAACCGCCGTTTCCTCGTTGACTGAGCTCTCTTCACGAGCGGACATCATCGTTTCCATCTGTCCACCAGCGGCGGCGGCCAATATCGCCGACGAGGTCGCGGCGTCGAGTTTCGAGGGCATCTACGTCGATGCCAACGCAATCGCGCCGAAGCAGAGCCGCGCGATCGCTGAGCGGTTCGAGCATTTCGTCGATGCCTCGGTCATAGGCCCGCCTCCTCGCGAACCAGGAGCAACCCGCCTCTACCTGAGTGGCCCAACTGCGCTTACACAGGAAGTGGCCAACCTTTGGACCGGCTCGTTTCTCGACGCCCGGACTATCGGTGCTGAGCCTGGAGAAGCATCGGCACTAAAGATGGCCTACGCCGCCTGGACTAAGGGTTCGGCGGCTCTCCTGCTGGCCGTCGCTGCGCTCGCAGAAAGCGAGGGCGTGGCGGGGCCACTCCATGACGAGTGGAACCTCAGCCAGCCGGATCTCGGAGCACGCGTCGACGCGAGTGCGGCTGGCGCAGGGCCGAAAGCGTGGCGCTTCGTGGGTGAGATGGAGCAGATCGCCGCGACGTTTGCCGACGCCGGACTGCCTGACGGATTTCATCTCGCGGCTGCGGACACCTACAAACGTTTGGCCGAATTCAAAGACTCATCACCCAGCCGTGATGACGTGGTTGGGCGACTGTCAGCACCGTGAGCGCGAATGGTCCTTATAACGTTTCGGGCATGGAGATCGGGGAGCTTCGGGCGGCGTTGATGGAGGTGGCAGATCCCGCGAAGGCGAAGCAGATGGCTGACTACATGAAGGACCACTTTCCGTTTCTTGGCGTCACTGCGGGGGACCGGCGCACCGTTGCGAAGCCAATCACTAATGCTGCGAAGAAGATGGCGCCCGACGAGCTGCTCGAACTCGTGACATCGATGTGGGCAGAACCCGAGCGCGAGTTCCACTATGCCGGCATGGACGCTCTTCGGGCCGGAGCGAAGCACCTCCGTCTGGAAGACCTATCCGTTGTCCGTGGCTTCATCGAAGCGACCCCGTGGTGGGACACCGTCGACGGTCTCGCCGTGCATTCGGTCGGCGTGATGGTCGCGAATCATCAGGGCCTCGTGCACGAAATGGACGACTGGATCGAGTCGAACGACATCTGGATTGCTCGGACCGCGATCATCCATCAGCTCATGTTCAAGGAGCGCACCGACGCGAACCGCCTCTTCACCTATTGCGAGATGTCGATGGAGCACACGGACTTCTTCATACGCAAGGCAATCGGCTGGGCCCTGCGTCAGTACGCACGCACCGATGCCGAGGCTGTGGTCGCCTTCGTGAAGCACCATGAAGGCACGCTCAGCGGCCTAAGCAAACGAGAGGCGCTGAAACATCTCTAGGAGAGCGGAGCTCGCGGAGCGACCATCTCGACTGCGAGCGATGTCGGGCGGGAGTCCCGACAATTAGAGCGGAGCGACGCCGATGAAGAGGCCACTGGCCTCGATGAGCGGGCGACCCTCGGCACTGAGGATCGCACTTCGCACCCGCACCGTTCTCGATCCGGGTCGATCGGTCGATCCTTCGACTCTGTACGGTCCGCCGTCGAGCAAGACGGGTTGGCGATAGCGAAGATCGAGGGTGCCGGTAGCTACCTTCATCTCGATCGCCGCCGACGCGAGCCGGGCGCACACGAAATCGAGCACGGTCGCCGAGAGGCCTCCCTGAACCCACCCCGGTGCTCCCACATGCTCAGGTAGCGGTGCAAAGAGTGCAGCGCCGGACGCGGAACCATCGTGCGATACGGCGGTCGACACGTCGGGATAGAGCGCCCGCATAATGCGCTCGCTATTGGCCGCGAGCGCGGCGTCGATGTCGGATTGAGCGGTCATCTCGCTGCACCGTAGCGGGTCGTTCATTTTTCACGGCCGGGTCGTTTCGGCGACATTGCATCGCTAGGTCTGATAAACCCGCGCTGGCAAAGGTTTCGCGTCTTGAGCGAGACGCCTTGTCTTTACGGTGCCATCAACAGCAAATACAGGAGATGTAACATGCATACACCGTTCACCAGATCGCCAAAGATGAGGCGAGGGTTCAAACGCGCTCTCTTGTCCATTCTCGCATTGTTGGCGACCGTTTTTGCCACCGCTCAACCAGCTGCCGCACAGGTCACACCCACATGCGCTGGCCAAGTAGCGACCATCGTTGGCAACGGAGCGACGATCAACGGGACGCCCGGTGACGACGTCATCGTCGGTACCGCTGCAGCCAACACGATCAACGCTGGTGCCGGTAACGACGTCGTCTGTGGTGGCGGAGGCGGAGACATCATCTTCGGCGGCCCAGGACGGGATCTTCTGTTCGGCGAAAATGGCCCGGACCAAATGTGGGGCAATGCCGGAAATGATCTGCTGCGAGGCGGACCCGGAAACGACCTTCTGCTCGCCGGCTTTGGACGCGACGTCGTATTCGGCGGACCGAACGCTGACCTCATCGCTGGTGGACCTGGCGCCGACCTCCTACGAGGTGGCACCGGAAATGACACCGTGTCGGGAGGCAACGGCCCTGACATCGTCGAAGGCGGCCGAGGAAACGACATCGTCCGAGGTGGCGGTGGAAACGACTTCGTTCGCGGCAACAACGGTGATGATGATCTCACCGGTGGCAGCGGTCGAGGTGACCGACTAAACGGCGGAGGTGGAACCGACGTCTGTCGTGACCGTGGTTTCAACACGAGATTCACTGCATGTGAGTCGGACTTTGCTCTGACGATTCTGCATATGAACGACACGCACTCGCACCTCAACCCCGATTCGGGCGATCTCATCCTCGGTGGCGCGGAGACCCGCGTCAGCCAAGGAGGCGCGGCGAACGCTGTTGCGAAGATCAAAGAGCTTGAAGCTGCCAACGACAATGTCGTGAAGGTCCATGCCGGTGACGCGGTCACAGGCACGCTCTTCTACAGCTTGTTCAAGGGAGAGGCTGACGCTGCGCTTATGAACGAGGCGTGCTTCGACATCTACGAGCTCGGCAACCACGAGTTCGACGATGGCGATCAAGGCGCCGCCGACATGATCGGTTTCGTCAAGGACACCGAGACGTGCGAGACCGAAGTCCTCGCTGCGAATGTCGTTCCCGCTCTGGGCACGCCACTCAACCCAGCAGGCACACCACTCTTCAAGCCATTCGTCGTCAAAGAATACGGCGACGACATGGTGGGATTCATCGGGCTCGACATTGCGGGCAAGACGATGAATTCGTCCAGCCCACTCGAGACCACCGAGTTCTTGGACGAGGTCGAGACAGCTCAACGGTTCATCGATGGGCTGCTCGAAGATGGCGTGAACAAGATCGTTCTCGTGACGCACACACAGCTGGCCAACGACATCACGTTTGCTGGCATGCTGACCGGCGTCGACGTGATCGTCGGCGGCGACAGCCATTCGTTGCTCGGCAACTTTGCGCCGCTCGGTCTCAACACCATGGGCCGTTACCCATATAGAACAGCGGACGCCACCGGCTCGCCGGTCTGCATTGTTCACGCATGGCAGTACTCGTGGATCGTTGGACAACTCAACGTCAACTTCGACGCCGATGGTGTTGTCACAAGCTGTGATGGCACGCCGCATCTCATTCTCGAAGACTCGTTCAAGAGACGCCCTGCTGACGGCGGCGACCGTGTCGAGCTCGAGGGTCCTGATCGTCAAGCTGTCATCGATGACATCGCAGCGACCCCCGAACTGTCGATCGTGACGCCAGATGCGGCAGCCCAAACAGTGCTCGAAGGGTTCTCTGCGCAGGTTGCGCTGCTCGAGCTAGAGGTCATCGGTTCGTCGACGGACACTCTCTGCCTCGAACGGATTCCTGGACAGGGTCGTAGCCAGATCTGCGACGTGAGCGACACCGCGATTATGGGCGGCGACATTCAGCAACTGGTGACCGACGCATTCCGCGTTCGTGCATTCGAATCTGACTTTGCCCTGCAGAACGCGGGCGGCGTCCGAATCGACATCCCCGCAGGGGACATCACTATCGCCGACGCCTTCGAGCTGTTGCCATTCGCAAACACGATCGTGAACCTCGAGATGAGCGGCGCCGAAATTAAGGCCGTGCTCGAAGAGGCGATCACGTTCGCACTCGATCCTGACGGCTCGACCGGCGCATATCCATATGCATCGGGTCTGCGATTCGACGTCGACATGAACGCGGCTGAGGGCAGCAGGGTCTCGAACATGGAGATGCGTCCAAGCGGAACCGAAGCTTGGGTACCGTTCGTCACCGAAGGCACGTACACGGTGGCGACGAACAGCTTCATCGCTGCTGGTCGAGATGGGTACATCACGTTCGGCACGGTGACCGACGATGGTCGTTCGAGCGACACGCTCCTCGACTACGCGCAGTCGTTCATCGACTACGTCGAGCAGGATGCTGCCGGAGTGATTGCAAAGCTTGCGCCTTCGGAGTACTCGACGCAGAGCTTCGTCCCGCTAGCTGAGCCAGCATAGGAAAAACCGTTTGCCTCGCCCGCTCGCGACCATTCGCGAGCGGGCGAGGTGTAACGCTGCTCATTCTCCTGGGCCGCACCACAGTCCGGCCCAGGTCTGATACGCATTGCCTATGGCAAGCGTGATCGGCATCGACTCCTCCACCCAGTCCACGAAGGCCGAGCTGCGCGATGCGGACTCGGGCGAACTCTTGGCGATGGGTAGGGCTGAGCATCCGCTGACCCAGCCCCCGGTCTCGGAGCAAGACCCCACGTCGTGGTGGTCTGCGTTGGTCGACGCGGTGAGCCAGCTGGGCGACCGTCGATCCGATGTGGTCGCGATATCGGTCGCGGGCCAGCAACACGGACTCGTGCTGCTCGACGATTCAGGCAACACCTTGCGCCCGGCCAAGCTCTGGAACGACACGACGTCGGCCGAACAAGCAGAGTTCTTGGTAAACGAGTTGGGCACCGACTGGTGGACCGATTGGAGCGGTGTCGTTCCGGTGGCAGCGATCACAATCTCGAAGTTGGCGTGGGTCTCGGAAAACGAGAGAGACATCCTCGATCGGACCGCGAAGGTCATGCTCCCCCACGACTACCTCACTTGGCGCATGACCGGCGAGCACGTCACCGATCGAGGAGACGCGTCCGGGTCTGGGTGGTACGACGCCACGAGTGACGTGATCTTGGACAAGGCGCTGAGCCTTGCGACCGCTGGAGGCCGAGACTGGCCTGGCCGAGTTCCCCGAGTTCTTGGAGCGTCTGAAGCGGCGGGTCAGATCACGCCGGAGGCTGCCTCAGAGTTGGGGCTCCCCGAGTTTGTGACCGTGGGTCCTGGCACCGGCGACAACATGGGCGCTGCGCTCGGACTGGGATTGGAGACCGGGGATGTCGTCATGTCGCTCGGCACCTCTGGCACGGTGTATGCCCGCACCAGCGAACGTTCAGCTGACCCTTCCGGCGCGGTGGCCGGTTTCTGCGATGCGACCGGAGGTTACTTACCGCTCGTGTGCACGCTGAACGCCACGAGGGTGACCGACACGATGGCTGCATGGCTCGGCACCGACGCGCCGGGTTTGGCGCAACTGGCGATCGATGCCGGGTCGTTACCGATCGAGCCGACACTCGTGCCCTATTTCGATGGAGAACGTACACCGAACAGACCTGACTCGAAGGGGGTCATGGTTGGTCTGAGCAATTCAACCACTCGTGAACACCTGGCCCGAGCAGCTCATGACGGCGTGATCTGCGGTCTCCTCGACGGTTTGACTGCCCTCGAAGAGGCTGGAGCCAACACCGAGGGGCGCCTCCTACTCGTCGGTGGTGGCGCTCGATCGGCTGCATACCGACACCGACTCGCCGACATAGCGGACAAGGTGGTTCATGTGCCCGACAACGACGAATCGGTCGCCGTCGGTGCGGCGTTGCAAGCTGCTGTCATCCACGATGGTGATGGCGATTTCGACGGACGTGCGCTGGCTTGGAACGTTCGTTCGGCGACGAGAACAGAGCCCGCGAGCTCGATCGATGGCGCCGCAGTGCGCGCTCAATATCGCGCTGCATCAGCGTTCGACGACGGGTTGTGGCGCCCCTAGTTGGGCGCTCATCTACAAACTGTCGAGGAAGGCCAGGAGTGCTTGACGGTCGTCGAGTTCGGCGCGCAGAAAGTTGGCGCGCGACCGTGCACCCTCGCCGCCATGCCAAATGATCGCCTCCTCGAGGGTGCGTGCACGCCCGTCGTGGAGGAGGCCTCGATCGCCCTCGACAGGAACGAGACCAAGGCCCCAGAGCGGCGGCGTCCGCCACTCGACCCCACTGGCGGCGAAGTCTGGTCGATCGTCGCCCATGTCGAAGCCCATGTCGTGCAATAGGAGGTCGGTGTAAGGCCGGATCGTTTGCTCCGAGAGTGCCGCGATTGGGCTTGGACTGGTCGTTAGCTCTTCGGTGTGGCAGGCGGCGCATCCGAATTCGCCGAAGAGCACCTCGCCTCGTTCGGCGAGCGGGTCGCCGCTCGTTCGGGTCTCAGGCACGGCGAGCAGCCTGAGGTACGTGGTAATGGCGGTGAGCTTGTCGTCGGAGACTTCCGTCGATCCGCCGCTGGAAACATCGTCGCACACCGTTTGACCGGTCGTGCAGTTCTCTTGTTGCACCAGCGAGGAGGTGATCCCAATGTCGCCATGGAACGCTTGGGCGATCTGCTGGTCCAACTGAACAACGTTTGCTTTCCACCCAAATCGTCCGAGCTCGATCCGATCTGTGACCGGGTTCCAGACAGCGTTCGGACGTCCGCTCACCCCGTCGCCATCAGCGTCGGTCGGGTCAGCGGCGCGCAAGATGTCGTCTTCGGGGACGAGCTCGAGCAAGCCCATCCCCACGAGTTGCGCGCCGATGCGCGCCGACACCTGGAAGCCTTCGGTGAGCGGTCCGTAGCTGCGGCTTCGGATGTTGACGGTAGGCCACAACAACTCGAACGGCGTCCCGTCGGGGTAGGTGCCCTGCTGCACGACATAGTTCGTGAAGATCGTGCCCTCCGCGTCATTCGCGCCAACAGCCCGATCTTGGAGTTGGTCGCCGTATGAGGGTTCTGGGAGTGGCGCGCCGGTAGACGGGTCGGCCCCGGGAATCGAAAGACGCACGATCAGGCCGGCGTTGGTTAGCTCGCCGTCGGGAGGCACCTGGCGTCTTCCGGTAGAGGGATGACAGACCGCGCATGAGTCGGCGTTGAAGAGTGGGCCGAGCCCATCGGACCCGGTCTCGCCCGGCCCTACGGGAGTCCATATTTCGTTGAAGAAACCCTGACCGGATATGAACGCCTCGAGCGTCGCATCGTCGAGGCCTTGGGCCGGATCGGCGAACACGATGGGTAGCGATGGGTCGGGGGCGGTAGTTGTGGTCTCGACGGGGATGTCGAGGTCGGCGCTGGTCTGGTCGAGGATGGACGACGATGTCGAAGTTGGAACCGATTCGTCGAGCGCGACGGGGTCGCTCCCGGCGCACGAAGCGATCAGCAATGCCAACGCCACAGCAGCAGCGATCGTCCAACGACCCATGGACGGAATGGTAGGGCCCGACGAGGCGATTGCTGGTTCAATGATGCAATGACAGATGGAGCGCTCCTCTCTTGGTTTCGTCTCGCGGCGAACGCGATGGCGATCGAGGCCGACGGTCACCCCAATCGCGCTCTGCGCGATCGATCGGATCTTGCCGCTGACGCTGCAGCGTCAGCGACATCTCGCCCGTTCATCGCCTCCATCATTGAGGCGCAGTCCTTCCTCGACGACTTCAATGAGAGTCCTGAACCCTTGCTTCGAGATCTGGCGCGGCTGGCGCCGACTCTGCCCTGGACACCGACCAAGCGGCTCGATGATGGAGGACGAGTGGTCGGTCTTGTCGACCTCGGCGCATGCATCGACCTTTCGATCGCCGGCGCAGGTTTGATGTTGGTGGGATCAGGGATTGCGTATCCTGAACATCAACACGACCCGGCCGAGGTATACCTCATCTTGCAGGGGAGCAGAAAGTGGCGCTTCGGTGGAGCCGAAGACTACGTGCGAGTCGACGCTGGCTCCGTCTTGACGAACAACCCAAACGATCATCACGGCGTGGAAGCTGGCGACGATGTGCTGCTGGCGATGTGGGTGTTGTTCGATGAATCCTGAACAGCTGGTCGCGTCGGTCGAGCGTGATTACTTCGGCCACCGGTAGCGTTCTGTTGTGCCTCGTGGTGATCGGATCAGAGAACAGCTAAAAAAGGCGGGCGAAGCGGCCCGCCAATCCGCTGTCGACCGCGGGCTCGACGAGCGACTCGGCAACATGGGGCTACCCACCAGCGCTCTCAGCGGCCCCAGCCGTCCCCTCGAAGAGATCCAGGGCGAGCTCGATTCACTCGTCGGCCTCGAAACGGTGAAAGAACAGGTGCGCACACAGATCGCGTTCCTGCAGATTCAGGCCCGTCGACAAGACCACGGCTTAGCTGAAGTGCCGACGAGTCAGCATTTGGTCTTTCTTGGAAATCCAGGCACCGGAAAGACCACGGTCGCGCGCCTGCTCGGCGAGATGTACGGAGCGCTCGGTCTGCTAAAGAAGGGTCACTTGATCGAGGTCGACCGAGCTGGCCTGGTCGGCCAATACGTAGGCCACACGGCGAACAAGACGAACAAGGCGGTGAAGCGCGCGCTCGACGGCGTGTTGTTCATCGACGAGGCGTATGCGCTGACGCCAACAGGCATCATGGGGAACGATTTTGGTCGCGAGGCGATCGAGACGTTGATCAAGAGGATGGAAGACCATCGTGATCGCCTGGTTGTCATCGTCGCTGGGTATCCACGCCTCATGCACGACTTCTTGCGCTCGAACCCTGGGCTTCGTTCGCGTTTTTCTCGCGAAATCAGTTTTCCCGACTATTCGGGCGTCGAGCTTGTGGCAATTACCCATAAGTTGGTCCGCGAAGCCGACTACGAACTGGGCGAGGGCGTGGATCAAATGCTGGAAGCGATTCTTGGTCGAGCGGTCCGTGGCGAGGCGTTCGGAAACGCTCGTTATGCCCGCAACCTTTTTGAACAGGCCATCAACCGGCAGGCGGTCCGCTTGTCCGACTCCGCTGTTGTTGATGGGCTCGATCGATCGGCTGTGAGCACGGTTGAAGCGGTCGACTTTCAAGAAGCATCGCGCCTCCTAGCGGCACTGCCGCCGCGCTAGCCCGTGGACCGCTTGGTGTCGCCGCAGGGCGAATTCGACCTCGAACGAGTACCCGTTCGCCCAAAACAGGCGTTGCGCGGATGGGATGCCGCCGACGAGTTTGTGCTCGAAGACCTCGAGGCGAATCCGCTTCGCGAGGACGCGATGGTCGTGGTAATCGGCGACAGCTTTGGCTCGCTGACATGTGCTCTGCGAGACCGAAATCCTGTGGCGATCAACGAGTCTGCGGCTGGTGCTGAAGCGATCGCTGCGAATCTTGCCCGTAACGCGCTCGAGGAGCTCGAGGTCTACTCCGTGCTCGATCTGGAGACGCTGACGGACCCGATCGACTACGTCGTCGTCAAGATTCCCAAGTCTGCTTCAGAGCTCGTCGACATCCTCCACAGGCTCCGTCCGCACCTGCATTCAGAGAGCCGAATCGTCGGTGCTGCAATGGCGAAGCACATCCACTCTTCGACGATCGAGTACTTCGAAACCATCATTGGCGTTACGTCTACATCTCTGGCTCGAAAGAAGGCTCGACTCATCTACTCTACGTTCGACTACGCGCTGGAGGCCGGAACAAATCCGTGGCCACAGACATGGTCGGCCGATGCCTCGACGTTGGTGAACCACGGCGGAGGCTTCTCTCCGGGGTCGATCGATGTGGGTACCCGATTCCTGCTGGCCAACGTCCCCTCGTTTGCGGACCTCGTGCCGGGTACTGGAGAACCGGTGCGGCTCGTCGACCTCGGGTGTGGCAATGGAATCATCGGGCTTCGCGCAGGCCGCGACCTGTCCGACCGAGGCATCAACTTTCTTCTCGATGCTGTGGATGACTCGGCCATTGCGCTGGACGCCGGTGAGCGTTCGTGGGAGGCCACGCTTCCTGGCGTCGCAGCCGAACGGGTGGCTTTTCGTCAACACCATCGCCTGATCGAGGTGGTGCCTAAGCGATCTGTCGATCTCGTCATCGTCAATCCGCCCTTCCACGATGACCGTGTTGTCGGAGACGACACGGCTTGGTCGATGTTTACCGATTCGCACAAGGTCCTCCGGCCAGGCGGATCTCTTCTCGTCGTCGGCAATCGACATCTTGCCTATCACGCGAAGTTGAAGAAAATCTTTGGCAAGGTCGACACGGTTGCGTCGAACAAGAAGTTCGTGTTGCTGCGGGCGTATCGCTAGTTCGCAGCTCGTTTCTCGCAGGTCAGATACTGTTTCGCCATGGGAGCACCTGCGCCAGAAGAGCTCGATGCGGTCGACTACATCCAAGTGACTCGCGACAGTTACGCATCGCTTGGTTTCGACGCCTACCGATGGGCCGACAACTCCGACGAACCGCCTGCGTTTGTTCCGCCGACAAAACCTCTGTCCGATAGCAAGGTCGTGCTCATCGCGTCAGGCGGCGTGTATCGGGTCGGCGATGTTGGCTTTAGTCACAAGGACGATCTCACGTATCGCGAGATCCCGATCGACACGCCTACCGACGATCTTCGCGTCACGCACTTCGCCTACGACCAGACCAACGCTCGCTCCGACGTCAACGCCGTCTTCCCGATCGATTCGCTGCTCGCGATGGCCAGCGCTGGTGAGATCGGCGAACTTGCCGAGGTCGCGCTGACCTTCATGGGCGGCATCTATTCACAACGTCGCCTCGGCGAGACGCTGACGCCAGCGATCGTCGACCGGGTGCACGAGCTCGAGGCGGACATCGCCCTCTTGGTTCCTGTTTGACCGGTCTGTCATCAGTCAGTTGGGCTGGTTTCTCGTGCGATCGAAGCGTCGGGCGTCACCACGACTTCGGTCTCTAGTGCGTGGAGCATCACGGCATCGGCGAATGCTCCACGGGCCGCCTTTGTCGACTTTCCTCTCGGCAATACCGCCGGTCCACCGAACGATCCAGAGACGCAAATCTCCATTGTTCGGAGCGCTCTCAACCTCGCGTATTCAGCGTCGAAACCGGGCAGCATCAGTCCCGTTGGGCACCGGTGGCATGAGGAGTGGAAGACCGAAGCCAGAGAGCTCGTCGATCACCGCACGCCTCGTGAAGCAACACCGCAGTACGAACGTCCGAGCGACATAACTGCGGCCATTGGCCGTCATGGCGAAGCGGCGGCGTGCAACGTCTGTTAACGCGGTGCCTGCGGAGAAAGTCCGGACATCACGGAATGTTGCGTAGGTGAGACAACGTTTCAGCTGCGCTCGGCCTGGGATCTGAGTGGGTCTCAAGCGAGTTGGCTGACGATCGTCGTGCAGATCGCGGTTGTCGAAGAACATCCTCGATCCCGAACCCGTTCCGGAACCTGTTTGGGTAAGCCCGTTCTTCTAGTCGGCGAAGCCGGGATGGTTCCGCTCGACCTGACGCAGGATTGCTGCCCAGTCTCGATACATGTATCCGTGCCCCGCGCTGTACTGCTTGCGCGTGTGCGCACACGCGCGTGATCGGGCGTCACCGGATCGGTGGTCGAGCTCAGTGTGGCGACCTGCATGAGGAGGAGCTCGTGGTCGCCGAGGTGTTCAACCAGCCGCGGGCCTTCATCGTCGTCGAGGGCCACACCTTCGTACCGGTGCTGCCCGAAGCCTTCGTAAAAACGCATCGCATGCTGTGAAAGTGGCAAGAGGCCGTGGCGGTTATTGGCAACAGCGACGCCAGCGTTCGTGTGCATCACCGATTGGAGGTGTGGCTTCCCGGCGAGGAGGGCGGCGTGAATCGTGACCCCGGCAGGGTTGACCGTGGCGCCATCGGTGCGAACCGATCCATCCAATCCGAGCTTCACCAAGTTGCTCGCGGTGACTTCCTCGAAGAACAGACCCTCTTGCAGGAGAAGATAGGCGTCGGGTTCACCGGGCACTCGAAGGCTGAAGTGAGTCGCGCAGAGGTCGGTCCAGCCAAGGTCGGAGGCCATCCGGTAGGCAGCGGCGAGCTCGATCCTCGCATCTCGCTCGTTCTCGGGCATCGTCCACGGCTGCATCACTTCGGTACCTCGCCCGCAATTGCCAATCTGTACATCTCTCGACGGAAGCCGCCGTAGTCGCCGATCGCGTAGTGGATCGTGGTGCGATTGTCCCAAATCTGAATGGTGTTTGGCTGCTACACCATCCGGGATGTGAGCGCTGGCGATTTCACCCAGCCGCTCGCCGAACTCGGTGTACTCGGCCAGCGAAAGTTCTGATGATTGGCCGCGGAGCATCACCGCCTTGTAGCTCTGCAGCGCGGCGCGTAGTTCGTCGAGCGTGTCATCGGTAACGGACCGCACATCGAGTCCCTCGATGTAGGCACCCATCGCCCCAGCGACCGGTGTGACCGCAAAGTTGGACGAGCTCGAGGAGTCGACGTTTTGTGCAGGCGCTTGCAGTGCCCAGATGTTCTGCACGCTCATGGCCGCGAGGTTAGAAGACAGATGGCAAAAGGCGAAGAGATAGCGGATCGAGATGAGGTCCCGGTCGACCGATCGAGGTTCCTAGGCTGACACGGTGAGCAACGCTGTGCATTCCGTGTCCGATCGTCAAGATCGGCTTCGCGCCGATATTCGCCGTGTCGGCAGCCAGCTGGGCGACACCATCCAGCGAAACGTCAGCGTGGAGTTCTTCGAGCTTGTCGAGAAGGTCCGCGTATTGGCCAGAAGCACGCGCGAGGGAGATGACGAGGCTCGAGCAGAGCTCGAGTCGACGGTCGCCAGCGTTGGTGAGATCGAAGCGATCCTTCTGGTCAGGGCCTTCACGATCTATTTCCATTTGGCCAACGTCGCCGAACAGGTCAACCGCGTTGAAGAGCTACGTCTGAAGACCGAGGGGTCCGGCGAGTTGTTCGACACCTTTGCTCGGGCCGACGAAGCGGGAATCGACGCGGACACTCTCGCTGCCAGCCTCCGAGCAGTGGAGTACCGACCTGTCTTCACAGCACACCCGACCGAAGCGTCCCGTCGCTCCGTTCTTGAAAAACGTTCCGAGATCGCCGAACTGCTCCGTAGTCGGACCGTTGCCACCGAGGCTGGACGACTACGAATCGACGCTCGTGTGGGCGAGATCATCGATCTGTTGTGGCTGAGCGACGAATTGCGTCAGGTCAAGCCAACGCCGGTAGACGAAGCGCGGTCGATCATCTTCTATGTAGAAGGCCTCGTCGAGAACGCGCTCCCTCTGGTGTGGGCCGACCTCGAGTACCTCGCCAATCAGCGCGGCGTCGAGTTGCCCGACGATCTCACCCCAATCCGATTCGGTTCTTGGGTTGGCGGGGATCGTGATGGGAACCCCTTCGTAACCGCAAAGGTCACCGACGAGGTCCTCACGTTGCAACGCCAGCGCGCACTTCGGCTTCTTCGAATCGGTGTGCAAGCTCTCGCCGGCGACCTCAGTGTTTCGGGCACGATCCGCCCGATCAGCGAGGGCCTCAAGGAATGGATCGCCGATCAATCGGCGGGCTACCCGCATCTGGTCGCCGATATTTCGCCGCTCATCTCGGACGAGCCGTACCGAATCGCATCCACGATCATCGACGGGAAGCTCGCGGCGACCGAACGTGCCCTCATCGCACATCGTGGGCCGGTCGGTGCTGCATATCGAAGCTCAGCTGAACTGTGTGAAGACCTCGACCGAATGGACGACTCCCTTCGGGTCACCGGTGCGGTACTGGTCGCGAAGGGAAAGTTGGCTTCTCTGCGTCGGCTCGTACGCACGATCGGCTTTCACCTGGCGACACTCGATATCCGCCAGCACACCCGACATCATCACGACGCCCTCAGCGGACTGTTCGAGAGTGTCGGGACGCCATATCCCGACGACCCCGCCATGCGGTTCGACCTCCTCAGTAAAGAACTTGCGATCGCTCGACCGTTCGCGTCCTCGGGCACCCCAGACCTCGGCGATGCCCTCGGTCTCTTCACCACGCTCCGACAGCAAATGGACCGCTTCGGCGATTCCATCGTCGAGAGCTACATCGTGTCGATGACCCAAGGTCCCGACGACGTTCTTGCGCCGGCAATCCTCGCTCGGGAAGTGGGTCTCATCGACCTCAGCCGAGATATAGCTCGCATAGGTTTCGTCCCGCTTTTCGAGACCATCGACGATCTTCGGGCGATCACCGAGATCATGGACGCGCTCTTAACCGAGCCCGGATATCGAAGGATCGTGGAGCTTCGAGGCAATGTTCAAGAGGTCATGGTCGGCTACTCCGATTCCAACAAAGACGGGGGCATAGCGACATCTCAATGGGAGATACACAAAGCCCTTCGGGCCGTGGGCGAAGTTTCGAAACGCCATGGGGTCGACATCCCGGTGTTTCACGGGCGTGGCGGCACGGTTGGCCGTGGTGGCGGGCCGACACATGACGCGATTCTGGCGCAGCCATCGGGCGTTATCACCGGCCTGATGAAGACGACCGAACAGGGAGAGGTCATTGCGGACAAGTACAGCCGTCCGCGGTTGGCCCGTCGCAACCTCGATCTCGCGTACTCGGCGATGCTCGAACACACGCTCATGCACACCGAGAGTCGCATCGGCGTGGAAGCGAGGGATCGGTGGTCCGCGGTCATGGAGATCGTTTCGGACAACGCGTACAGCGCCTACCGGGGGCTTATCGAAGACCCGAGCCTCGTCGAGTACTTCACGACATCGACCCCGGTGGAAGAGCTCGGTGCGTTAAATATCGGGTCCCGCCCGGCCCGTCGCCAGGGAACCACCAGCGGCATCGACGACCTCCGCGCTATTCCGTGGGTGTTCGGCTGGACACAATCTCGACAGATCGTGCCCGGGTGGTTCGGCGTAGGCGCTGGCCTAACCGCTGCCATCGAGGCCGGTCACGGTGCAGACATGACCGAGATGTTCGAGCGCTGGAGATTTTTCAGGACGTTTCTCTCCAACGTCGAGATGACCCTCGCCAAGACGGATCTCGGCATTGCGCGGACGTATGTCAACGCTTTGGTCGATCCTGCTCATCATCACGTCTTTGATGTGATCGGGGAAGAACATCGGCGCACGATCGAAACCATTACCTCGGTGACGGGGAATGGTCTTCTCGACGATTTGCCTGTTCTGCAACGCACCCTCGAAATTCGCGACAACTATCTCGATCCGCTCAACGCATTGCAAGTCAATCTGTTGAAGAGTACGCGCAGTAGTACCGCTGATCTCAGCGCTGACACAGACGCTGGCATCGCGGCTCGGCGTCTGCGCCGGGCCCTACTGCTCAGCATCAACGGCGTTGCCGCCGGCTTGCGCAACACCGGCTGATGTATCGCCTGCTCATCGGAGAATTCATTTGGCGAACCGCAGGCTCCGGCGAGGACGAAAGAGGAACCCGACGAAATGACGCTGCTTCTGCTCGCCGATCTCTCGCGAGCCGGTGTAGACCAGTTGGGTGACGACTCCACATATCAATGCTGAAAACGGCGCCTTCGCCTCGACCCTTTTGATGCCGGGTGATCCGCGCCGAGCCCAACACATCGCCGAGACTTTCCTGGACGGATGGGAGCAGGTCACTGACGTGCGCGGCATGCTCGGTTTCACCGGCTCGTTCGAGGGGCATCGGCTGTCCGTGATGGCGTCGGGAATGGGAATCCCATCCGCGGCGATCTACATCACCGAACTCGTGCGCCATTACGACGTTTCCACGATCATTCGAGTGGGTACAGCCGGCGTCTACCAACCCGATTTGGCGCTACGTCAGATCGTGGCTGCTACTGACGCAGTGACCAATTCCAACCTTCCTGAGCTCATCCTTGCGCCAACTCCGATCGCTGCGTCGCCGCGCATGCTCGATGTTGTACAACGCGTCTCGGCCGCTCAAGGAATCGACGTGCAACTGGGCACGGTGTTTACGAGCGACATCTTCTATGAGGTAAACGACGATGCCCGTGACCGTCATACCGCCGCCGGCGTCCTTGCCGTAGAAATGGAGACAGCAGCGCTCTACTCGGTCTGCGCAGTCGAGGGAGCCGAGGCGCTGTCGCTGTTCACCATGACCGACCATCTCGTCACCGGTGAGCATCTCACCTCCGATGAACGCCAACTCACCGTGAATGAAATGCTCGAACTGGGGCTTCGGACCGCGGTCGCTGCCGACGAGAACGCGTAGATGACCAATCGCCTTCGTTTTGGAACCGCTGGCCTTCGCGCCGCTCTCGGCGAGGGTCCGCTGCGGATGAACGTCGAGGTCGTCGAGCAAGCTGCGATGGCGATCGCGAGTTGGCTGCCTCAGCGGAGCGAGGTCGTCATTGGCCGGGATGCTCGATATGGCAGCGAAGATTTCGCGAACGTGACAGCTCGCGTCTTGGCCGAGGACGGCCATACCCCTCGTTTGTTTCCGATGCCCGTGCCGACTCCGATCGTCGCTCACGCCGTCGGGGCGAGCAACGCCGGGGGCGGCGTGATGGTGACGGCGAGCCACAACCCGGCTACAGACAACGGATACAAGGTCTACGCAGCCGATGGCGGCCAGATCCTTCCCGATGATGCTGCGATCATCGAGGGACACATGGACTCGTTGCCGTGGCCTGAAGATGTGTCGATGGATCGCCCAGACTCCATAGAACTCCTCGGCGAAAGAGAAGTTGACGCTTACTTGGACGCCATCGATCGGGGCACGGCAACCCGACCTCTAACGATTGCCTACACGGCCCTACATGGCGTCGGCGGAGAACTTTTTGTGCGCGCCTTGCAGGGGGCTGGCCACTCTGTGCTGTCGGTCCCGGAGCAGCACGACCCCAATCCCGACTTTCCAACCGCGGCTTTCCCGAATCCCGAGGAGCCGGGCACGCTCGACCTCGTCATGGCGTTGGCCGATCGGGAGAACGCCGACCTCGTGCTAGCGAACGATCCCGACGCCGACCGCTTAGCTGTTGCGGTCCGCCGCGAAGCCGGTTGGGAGCGATTGACGGGGGATCAGATCGGCGTCCTCCTCGGGTGGCTACTTCTTGGTCAGACATCGGGCGAGCGCTCCGTCGCGACAACGATCGTTTCTTCCTCGTTGCTGGGCAAGGTGGCGACGGCCTCAGGGGCGACGTGTCATCACACGCTCACGGGCTTCAAGTGGTTGGCCCGAAGGGATACGCCCGAGGTGCCGCTCGTCTTCGCCTACGAGGAAGCATTGGGCTATTCCGTCCTGCCGTCGATCCGAGACAAGGATGGGATTTCGGCCGGTCTGGTTTTTGCCGAGCTCGTGGCCCAGATTGCGGGCGTTGGCCATACCGTCGACGACGTCCTCGAAAACCTCTATGAGACGCACGGGGTGCATCTGACCTCGCAGGTGTCCACTCGCTTCGAAGGCGATGACTCCATGGCCCGAATGACCACGCTGATGGCGAAGCTTCGCAGCGATCCACCAGCCGAAGTCGGAGGAGTCGTGGTAGCTGAAACCATCGACCTGCTCGCAGGCGCGTCGGGCCTGCCATCATCGAACGTCCTGATCTACAACCTCCATGGTGGACGGGTGATCATCCGTCCCAGCGGAACCGAACCCAAGGTGAAGGCGTATCTGGAGTCGGTCGACCAGGATCGCGGCCGAGCCGAGCTACGCCTTCGAGATCTCGAATCCGCCGCTCGCTCGCTCACCACCTGAGACCACCCAGAGCCTGGGTTACATAGGTTGGGGTTACTCAGGGTCGAATAGGGGTAGTCCCTTATGGGAATCTCAGGATCGTTTTGGCAAAGTGAATAAGTGAACACCGCAGCCGCTGAGATGCCGACCTCCCCCTCCTCCGTCATCTCGGCTGTTGCGGTGTCGAAATCGTGGGGAACCCATCAAGTCTTCTCCGACCTGACCGCCGAAGTTCCGCGAGGCATCACCGGGCTCCTCGGATCGAACGGCGCCGGCAAAACGACCATGCTCGGCATGCTGCTCGGACTTCATTCACCCGACGGCGGCTCGATGCGAGTGTTGGGCGAAGATCCTGCCCATGCGGGTCCGGAGCTCCGGATGCACATTGGTTATGCCCCCGAACACCACAACTTGCCCGACGATGTCGCCGCACAAGACCTCGTTCGCCACATCGCCCTCGTTCACGGGCTACCGAAACGTGAAGCCACGACGCGGTCGAGCGATGCCCTCTGGCTGGTCGGACTAGGCGAGGAACGTGCCCGCCCGGTCGGCACGATGTCGACCGGTCAGCGACAGCGGGTCAAGCTCGCGCAAGCGATTGCCCATGGTCCCTCACTCATCCTGCTCGACGAGCCCACCGACGGCCTCGATCCAGTGCAGCGCGACGACATGTTGGCACTCATTCGACGAATCGGGACCGAGTTCAACATCGACGTTGTCCTGTCCTCGCACCTCCTCGACGAAGTTGAACGAATCGCTGACAATGTCGTGATTCTCTCGAACGGCACCGTGCGGGCTGCCGGTCGGATCGAAGATCTTCGCACGGGCCAAGGCGGCATGACGGCCATCGTCGATGAGGGTGTCGAGCTGGTTGCGGCCTCTCTCAAGGCTGCCGGTTTCGCCGTCGAGGTCGAGCGCAACAAGCTGCGCGTCGGCACCGATGAACCAATCGACGAGCTCGCCGATGCAGTGCGAGACGCGGTGGCCGAGCACGCGGTGCCCCTGAGACGGATGGAGCCCGTGAAACAGAGTCTTGAAGATCTCTTTCTCGATGAGGTGTATGGATCATGAGTTCCGCAGAGATCTTTGATCGCGGATATCGCGCGTACGACGGGCCCCGGACAGGCGTCGGAACCGGCATGCGCGCCGTCGGCATCTCCGCGATTCAGCGAGCGCTCGGGCTGCGCCGCAAATTCCGCTTCAAGATCGTTCCGCTCGTCACGATCGCTGTCTCGTATCTGCCCGCGATCGGCTTCCTCGCCATCGCGATCCTGCTACCCGGTGACCTCGGCAGAGAGGTCGTACCGGAATACGCGGGCTACTTCGGACTGATAAACGTCTTGATGGTGTTGCTCGCTGCGTTCGTCGTTCCCGAGGTCATGGGATCGGATCGAAAGACCGGCATGTTCGGTCTCTACATGGCGTCGCCTCTCACACGATGGCATTACTTAACGTCAAAGTTTGTCGCCATCGTCATGGTGATGTCGCTCGTCACGTTGCTACCGGTCGTGTTCCAGATGGTGGGTTATAGCTTCCTAGATATCGGACCCGACGGGTTCACCGAGATCGTGAAAACGCTTCTGCGCATCATCGCTAGTGGCTTCATTCTCTCGATCTTCTTCAGCCTCTTCGGTATGGCCGCATCAACGTTCACCGACCGCCAGCTGTTCGCTTCGGCCGCGATCGTGATCCTGATCATCGCGAGCGAAGCTTTCACCGTGACACTGGTCGAAGGCGCCGATGCACCCGAGTGGATTCGAGTGTTCGGATTGCTCAACATGCCGGCCAATCTGATCGCACGAGTCTTTAGCGAGAACAGCCTCGATAGCCCGCAGATAGAAGGTGTTTCCGATCTTGCATCCTTCGGGATCTGGTTCGGCTTCTGCACGCTCTTTGCTGGCCTCGTTCTCTACGGCTATCGCCGCTTGGAGGTCACGAAGTGACGAACCATCAGCCACCCCCTCCGCCTCCGCCCCCTGGTGGCGAGGTTCTCGCCGTCCGGAATATCTCCAAATGGTTCGGCGACGTCGTTGCGGTCTCGGACGTGAGCTTCAGCTTGTGGCCTGGTGTCACGGCACTGCTGGGTCCGAATGGAGCAGGCAAATCCACGATGCTTCGTATGATCGCTGGCCTCGAGGCTCCGTCTCAGGGAACCGTGCAGGTCTTCGGCGCCAATCCTCGCCGAGACAAGGAAGTCCGTGGTCGGATCGGCATCGTTCCTCAGCAAGAGTCGCTCTTTCAAGAGCAGCGGGCCGTCGAATTCGTATCTCTTGCAGGCACGTTGAATGGCCTTGCAAATCCAACTGAAAAAGCTCGAAAGATGCTGGGAATTGTCGAACTCGACCCTGACGATGAACGCCCGATCGCCTCCTACTCCAAGGGCATGCGACAACGGGTCAAGGTCGCACAAGCGCTGATCCATCAACCCGAACTGTTACTCCTCGACGAACCGCTCACTGGGCTCGACCCCCGTCAACGTCTCCATATGACGAAGTTGATCCGCTCGCTCGGCGAGTCGGGGGTGTGCGTGGTTGTCTCGAGCCATGTGCTCGACGAGGTCGAACGCCTCGGCAGTCGTGTAATGGTGATTGCACAGGGTCGTCTTGCAGCACAGGGCGACTTTCACGAGATCAGGGCCCTCATGGACGATCGCCCCCATCGGATTCGAGTTCGTAGCTCGAACGCACGCCTACTCGGCGGAGAACTGCTCACGGGCTCTGGCATAGCGGGGCTCACCATCGTCGACGACGAATCCCTCATCGTCGATACCGACGACGCACCGGCCTTTCGTATGTCGATCGCACGTGTTGCCAAGGACGCCGACGTGCGCTTGCTAGAAGTACAACCGCTCGATGACGACCTCGAGAGCGTCTTCAAATACCTGGTGGGACGATGAACACGATTCTGGCAATGACCACCCGCATGATTCCTGCGGTAGCGACGAAGGGGCGGATTATCGCAATGCTCCTCATCGGGGCCGCCGGCATCGCGATCGGGGTCCTCTTGCGCCGGGCCGACGCGTCGTCGAGCGACATGGTGGAGTTCACGGCCTTGTTCGGACTGACGATCTTCGTGCCGCTGGTAGCGCTCGTTATCGCCACCGCGTCGCTCGGGTCCCTCGTCGAAGACGAGACGTTGATTTACTTCTGGCTGCGACCCATTGGTCGCTGGCAGATCTCGGTTGCGTCTCTTCTGGCTGGTTTTGCTGTTCTCGTGCCGCTAATTCTCGTCCCCATGGGCGTGCTCGGCGCAGTGACCGGCGACAGCAGCGCCTTGAGAGGCATCCTGGTGGGCTCGCTGGTCGGCCTCGTTGCCTACACGTCGGTCTTCACGATGCTCGGACTCTTTACGCAGCGGGCGCTCGCCTGGGGCCTGCTCTATGTATTGGTGTGGGAAGGACTCGTCGCTGGTTTCAGCCGCCGAGCCGGGTGGCTCGCCATCAGAACTTACGCCGACGGAGCGCTCGCCCGAGCCGGAGACACCACTGGACGGATCGCCAATCCGCCAGAATCCTCGACGATCATCATCGTCACCGTGGCGGTATCGGTCGTGTGTTTCGCGATCACCACATGGCGGCTCAACAACATGACGGTCGACTAACGAATATCGACCGATCTCGCGAGTCCTAAGGCTGGAAGCGTCGGGCGATCGACTTATGCAGCGTCAGCTTCTCCTCGAGAGATTCGTGGACGAGTTGGCCGTCCGCAACCACGTGCTTGCCGTTTACGATCGTGCGCCAAGCACTGGCCGGGCCAGCACGTAGCCATCCCTCGACGAGGTCATCGAGAACACCTGCAAACGCAGGTCCTTCAAGTTTCCAGATCGCGATGTCGGCAACGGCTCCGACCGAGAGCTCGCCAATCTCGCCTTCACGTCCAAGACAGCCCGCTCCACCTCTGGTCGCAACTTCGAGCGCGATCCGGGCGGTCATCGCTGCGGCGCCCGATACCAGCTTCCCTTGCAGCATTGCCAGGCGCGCTTCTTGCCACAGTGAGGCGCTGTCGGCTGAAGATGAGCCATCGCAGCCGAGTCCGACCGGGCAACCAGCGTGACGTAGATCGACCACGGGTGCGATGCCCGAGCTGAGGATCATGTTCGAACTCGGACAGTGCGCAATGCCGACGCCGGCTGCGCCCAGCCGCGTCACCTCGGCGGGGTTCGGTCGAACGACGTGAGCTCCCCACGTTCGGTCGGTCAGCCAGCCAACATCCTCGTAGAGGTCGACGGGCCGCATCCCAAACGTCGCCAACGCATACTCGTCATCCTCAGCATTTTCGGCGAGGTGTGTGTGCAACCGAACATCGAGTGACTCAGCGAGCTCTGCCGACTTCCGCATGAGATCGGGAGTGACGCTGAATGGGCTGCACGGCGCTAGTGCGACCTGCACCATCGACCCGTGTGCTGGATCGTGCCAGCGTTCTACGTGCATTTTCGAGTTCGCGAGGATCTCGTCTTCCGTCAGGACTGCATCGTCGGGCGGTAAACCGCCGTCCTTTACCGACAGACTCATCGAGCCGTAGGTCGGATGAAAGCGCATACCGAGTTCCTGGGCCGCGTTGATCTCCGCGGCGAGCAGGTCGCCGGCCCGCCGCGGATGGAGATAGTGATGATCGCTCGACGTCGTGCAGCCCGACAATGCGAGTTCGGCCAGACCGACCCAGGCGGCTGTGTGCACGGCTTCTTCATCGAGGTTCGCGGTCCAGAGCGGGTAGAGCGCCTGCAGCCATCCGAACAACGGAGCCGAGGTCATGGGCGCATACGCGCGGGTGAGGTTCTGGTAGAGGTGGTGATGTGTGTTGATCAGGCCGGGAGTGACGAGCTGGTCGGTGGCGTCGATGACCTCGCTCGCCTCGGGTGGAGGTTCGGTCGACGAACCGACAGCCGCGATCAGCCCATCGGTGATTGCGATCCACCCTCCTCGAAGTTCACGCCGTTGAGCGTCCATCGTTGCGATGAGGCCAGCGTTTCGAATGATGAGGTCTGCGATCACGTCAAACAGTCTGCCTCTGCATTGGGTTGCGTGTTGCAATTATGATTAGGGAATGCAAATAGGCACAATCCGCAGAAATGGCTCGACCTCAGCAGTTCGACGTGATGGCGGTGATGTGGTTTTACTCGACTTTGCTGACGTTGGTGAGCTGCTTCGCGCCGATGCGATGTCGTCGGTTGCATCACACGAAGGCGAGCGGCTCGATGCGAATAGCGTCGAATGGGCGCCGATCGTCACGATGCCGAACAAGATCATCTGCGTTGGTTTGAACTACGCCGACCACATCGCCGAGACGAACAGTGTGGCGCCGTCATTTCCGAACTATTTCGCGAAGTACAGCGATGCCCTGATCGGTGCGAACGATGACATCCATCTTCCGCCGACATCGGTATCGGTCAAGAACGACTGGGAAGTCGAACTCTGCATCGTTATTGGGTCCAAGACTCGATACGTATCGAAGGAAAACGCCCTCGACCACGTCGCTGGTTTCACGATCATGAACGACTTCTCGGTGCGCGATTGGCAGAAGCGAAGCGCCCAGTTCTTGGCTGGAAAGACGTTCGAACACGCCTCAGCGGTAGGTCCTGTGATGGTGACCCCAGACGAAATCGGCAACGGTCGCGGCCTCGAAGTGAAAACCATGGTCAACGGCGTGGTCAAACAACAATCCAACACCGATCACTTGGTGTTCGGCCCGGCCGAGCTCGTGGCCGACCTCTCGAACATCATTACCCTTCTGCCCGGAGATCTCATCGCTACTGGCACACCGAGCGGCGTCGGCGCGGCCCGCACGCCACCGGAGTGGTTGAGCGAGGGCGACGACCTCGTCATGTCGATCCCTGGCATCGGTGAACTCCGGAACCACTGCATTCACCCCAGCTGAGACAGCTAGCGAACGAACTGCCACCCGGCCACGAAGAGGCCGAAGCAGACAATGAATACCCGCAGGGCAGCGACCGGCATCGAACGCGCCCATCGAGCTCCATAACGCGCACCGATAGCGCTGCCCAGAAAGATCGGGACCAGTGGCCACCACGAGATGTAGCCAGCGATTGAGTACGCGATCGTCGCCATCGACATGCCCAAAGTCATGGCGACGTTCTTGGCTGTATTCGCACTCAAGAAATCACCGAAACCTCGAATGGTGAACATCGCCAGCATGATGTTGCCGACACCGGCGCCGAAGTAGGTGAGATAGACCGAAAAAATGAACACCAGCGCCGAGCCAACCCATCCATCGGTGATCGCCGGGGCCGATGTTTCCGCCCAGCGGCGTACCGCGGGGCTGGCGGCGAACAGGCCGGTGGCCGCGAGAATCAACCACGGCACCAAGCTCTCAAACACGTCCGAACCAGTCGCGAACAGAAGCAGAATGCCCGCGAGACCGCCGGCCGCGACGGTCACCAGCTCGCGCGGATATCGATGCTTCTGTGCCTGAACCTCAGGCCAAAATTCAGGAATCGCGAGCAGGTTGCCAGGAATCAGCGCGGCGAGCGTGGTCGTCGCAGCCGACAGTGGACTTAGCCCGGTGAGTAACAACGCTGGATAGGTGAAGAAGCTGCCGCCGCTCGAAACGGAGTTGATCACCCCGCCGACCATGCCCGCGCCGAGAAGAAGAAAGAACTCGCCGACGGACATGTGTTTGGGAAATTAGCCGCCGGCCATGGCCAGGCCGAGCTCTTCACGAGTTGCGGAATCGCGGTCGACCATGGCGACGATACGTCCCTCGAACATCACAGCGATTCGATCGGCGAGGCCCAGGATCTCGTCGAGATCTTCACTGATCATCACGATCGCGACCCCTACATTTCGCTGCTCGATCAGTTCGGAGTGGATGTACTCGGCGGCACCGATATCGACGCCGCGAGTCGGCTGCGCGGCGAGCAACACGCTCGGGTCGCTGTCGAGCTCACGAGCCATGATGAGCTTTTGAATGTTGCCGCCCGACAACGTCCTCGTGGGAGTGTCGAGCGAGGGCGTCTTTACAGAGAACTGGTCGACGAGGCGCTGGCAATGCTCACCGATCTTCGCGAAGTCGAACAGGCCGCCTCGTCGAAATCGAGCTTCGCCGTGATTGATGAGGAGCAGGTTCTCGCTTACATCGAATTCGCCGACCGCCCCATCCTTCATGCGCTCTTCGGGGACGTACGCGAGACCAGCGGCGCGAGTCTGCGCCGGGTCTGCCCGAGTGAGGTCCGCCTCATCGATCGTGACGCTCGAACCTGACTCTGCGGGGCGGAGGCCGGCGATCGTCTCTGCGAGCTCGCGTTGGCCGTTGCCCGAGACACCTGCGATCCCAACGATCTCGCCCGCATGCACATCGAGGCTGACATCGTTCACGGCCATCGTTCCACGATCGCCTCTGACCGAGACATTGCGAAGCTGCAGCCTGGCGAGGCCGAGATCGACGTGTGGTTTGTCGGGTGCGAGCTTTACCTCACGTCCGACCATCATTTCGGCAAGCTGTTGCCGACTCGTTTCGGCGGGAGTCGTGTGACCCGTGATCTTGCCGTTCCGCAGGACGGTGATCCGATCGCTCAGCTCCATGACCTCATGGAGTTTGTGCGAGATGAAGACGATGCCGGTGCCGGCAGCGGTCATTTGTCGGAGGATGACGAACAGGTCGTCAACCTCTTGGGGTGTTAGCACTGCGGTTGGTTCGTCGAGTACAAGGAGCTCGGCGTCGCGGTAGAGCGCCTTGATGATCTCCACCCGTTGGCGTTCGCCGACGGACAGTTTCCAGATTTCAATACCCGGATCGACCGAGAGGCCGTATCGACCGGAGATCTCGAGAATTCGCTCTGAGACGGCGTCGAGGTCCGTGCGAAACCCGCGGCTTGACGGGAGGCCGAGGGCAACGTTTTCGGCAACGGTCAGCGTTTGTACGAGCATGAAATGCTGATGCACCATGCCAACTCGCTGCTCGATTGCGTTGGTTGGCGAAGTGATCGACGCGACCTCGCCGCGCAGATGGATTTCGCCTTCTTCGGGTTGATACAGCCCGAAGAGGATCTTCATGAGGGTGCTCTTGCCTGCGCCGTTCTCGCCCAACAACGTGTGCACCTCCCCGGCTTGCACGTCGAACGACACGTCGTCGTTCGCGAGCACGCCAGGGAAGCGCTTCGTGATGTTGCGCATCTCGAGTAGGGGAGCGGTCTCCATCAGATCCTCTTCGGGCCGATTTGGTTCGTGGCTACTTGGTGACGATGTCGCCGGCGATGATGTCTTCAATCGCGGCTTCAGCGTCGCCCTTGACGGAGGAGTCAAGGTCGTAGCAACCGTTGAATTCCATCACGAGTCCACCGTTCTCGAGTGTGAGGCCCATGGCCGATCCACCCAAGGTTCCGTCCTCGATCTGTTCGATCATCTCGGACAGGACGACGTCCCAGTGGTACACCTGCGAAGCGACCGTCAGGTCGGATTCCCAGGCTTCGGTGTTCGACTGCGTACCGAACCATGGCAGATCGTTTTCGGTGGCTACGTTGACTGCGCCTACAGCTGACTGGGATGTACCGGTGAGTACACCCACGCCGTTTTCTGCGTGTGCTTCGGCCGTTGACTGCGCGAGCGCGACGTCGGAGAACGAACCGGTGTAAACGACCGACGTCGATGCGCCGTTCGCCTCAGCGCCCTTGATAAAGCCGTTGATATAGGCAACAGCATCGCCGGCATCGACGGGCCCGACAACACCGATTTGATCACTGAGGCTTGCCGCGATGACGCCATTGACGTAACCGCCCTGATCGGCTTCTGGGAAGTATGCAAACACGTTGGGGAGACCTTGCGTGTCGGTTGCGGTGCCCCAAATGAACGAGGTTCCGGGGAAGTCAGGTGCGATCTCGGCAAGTGAGCCGCCGTACTGGGTGCCGTGAGCGATGACGATGTCTACGCCGTCTTCGGCGTAGGCACGAATGGCGGCCGCGGCGTCTTCGACGACGAAGGTGCCATCGGTGATCTGAGGCTCGATGCCGAGTCGTGTCAGTGAGTCGACCATCGATTGTGTGAATGCCACGTCGTTCTCGGCGCTGGGGGCGACCAGGGCGACCGTGAGGTCGGTAACCGAGTCTCCCTTCGCAACAGCGAGATCGCTGCCGCATTCACTTGTTGCGGTACCGGCTGCATCACCGCCGCAGGCAGCTGCGGTGAGCGTGATTGCAAACAGTGTCGCAAGCAGCTTCACGAGCTGCCCTTTGTTCTGCTTCTTCATGTTTCCCTCCAGGGATTGGTTTGGTATGTGTTGCTTGAGACTTGTTGTCAGTGTCGCGTGAAAGGCCGCGTCAGAGCGGCCGGCCCACGGACGCGGCTGGCGAGCAGTACGAGCGCAAGAATAGTGATGATGGCTGGCGCCATCGCCGCGATATCGCTCGCACCTTGGGGAATGATGTCGAGCGACTGCCAACGAATGCGTGTCGCGGTTACGAGTCCGTAGAGAAGCGCTCCAGCCATCACCCAACGTGGACGCCAAGCGCCGAAGTACACGAGCGCAACGGCGATGAATCCGATGCCGTTTGTGAGGTTGTGCTGAAAGATAGCAAGTTGGAGCGACAACGTTGCGCCAGCGACGCCGGCGAGGGCGCTGCCCATAAGGATCGCGATGAATCGGGTGCGGGCGACCGAGACGCCGAGGCTGTCGGCGGCTTGTGGGTTCTCACCGACCGCCCGCACATTCATACCAAATGTGGTCTTCATAAGCAGCCAGGTGACGGCCGGCACGAGGAGAAATGCCAGATAGGTCATCAGGTTGTGATCAAAGAACAGGGGTCCGATTACCTCGACGTCGACCAAACCTTCGAACAGGCCGCCGACTCCAGGAAGTTTGTCGAGTCTTGGCAGTGGTCTGATCGGCTTCGGTGTACCGACGAGTTCTTGGAACAAAAGGTCGCTGAAGCCGAGGCCGAAGAGGAACACGCCGATTCCGCTGATCCCCTGCTGAGCGTGGAGAAAGACCGTGACGATCGCGTAGACGACGCCGACGGTTAGCCCAATGCCCAAGCCGACGAGAATGCCGAGGATGTGACTCCCGCTTTGGAGGACCGTGTAGTAGCCGCCGAACGCGCCGAGCAGCATCGTGCCATCTACACCGAGGTTGAGGACACCGCTTCGCTGTCCGATCGTTTCGCCGAGTGCGGCGAGCAGGTACGGAACCGAGAAGCGAATGGCTGACGCCAAGGTGGCGACGAGCACGGAGACTGTGAAGAACTGGCTCATAGGTCTCCCTCCACTGCCTCGACAACGGCGGGGTCTGGATCGATACTCGATGGCTGCGTGTCGTTCGTGAAACCGGATCGGCGATCGAGCATTCGGTTGAGCCAGTTGCGAACCTTGTCGCTGCTGACGACGAACAATACGATGAGGCCGTTTAGCGAGATTGCCAGTGCGTTCGGGATCTGCAGCTCTCGCTGCAACTCGGTAGCTCCGGTAAGGAGCGAACCGAAGAGAAATGCCGACGGGATAGTCCAGAGCGGGTGCAACCCGCCAAAGAGTGCAGCGACGATGCCGTTGAATCCGGCGGATCCGGTGAATCCAGCGGATCCGCCATCCGTGACGAGTCGGAGACTTTCGCTGCCGAAGACCAACGTGACGCCGGCGAGTCCGCACAGGGCGCCGCTCATCGAGAGGGCACTCACGATGTTCTTCTCGACGTTGATACCTGCAGCTCGAGCGGCGTCGGGGTTGTGGCCGACCGCCCGTAGCCGGAAACCCATTGGCGTCCGGAACAGGACGATGTAGACGAGCACGGCGGCGACGAGCGCCATCGGGACACCGAGGTGGAGTCGAGAGCCCTCGACGAGGGTTGGGAGCGCGGCGTTGTCGCTGAGCCGTTCGGTCTGAGGGATTCGGCTGCCGTTAACTTCGATGGGGTCGATCATCGGACCACGAAGCAGGTAGTTCATGAGCTGGATGGCCACGAGGTTGAGCATGATCGTGCTGAGGATCTCGTTCACGGAGGCGTAAGCCTTCAAGACGCCGGGAATGGCACCCCAGATTCCGCCGCCGATGAGGCCACCGAGAATCACGAGTGGGATAAGGAAAATGCGTGGCGTGTCGGGAATTGCAAGGGCTATAGCCGTGGAGAGCAGTGCGCCAGCGATGATCTGACCTTCGCCGCCAATGTTGATCACGCTCGCCCGGAACGCGATCGTTATGCCCGCTCCGACGAGAAGAAGCGGCGTTGCGCGGACTGCTGTCGCAGCGACTCGATTGCCGGTGCCGAATGCACCGTCGATCATCGCCGCGAGGCCATCGACCGGGTTGGCGCCGAGCGCCAAGATCATGATCGCACCAAAAACAAACGCCAGCATCGCTGCGCCAAGAGGCACGATTCCGCCGGTTAAGCGCCTCACGACGACGCGACGTCGCCTGAATTGATGGCGTTGAGATAGTTGTAGATCGTGATGCGGCTCACACCCACGGCAGTTGCGATGTCGTCGACCGCGCCGCGGAGGAGGAAGGCCCCACGTTCGTCGAGCATGCGAACGACACGCTGCTTGTCTTCGCGATTCCACTCCGATGGCTCGCTGCCGAGCTCTCGCTCGGCAGCTCGCATCATCCCACCGAGCGCATCGTGCAGTGTGACCGAACCGAGTCGATCTGCATCTGCGGCAACTTGAACGCTGATATTGGTGGCGCCGGCTCGCATCGAATCGATGACCATCGCGCCGACGGCCTCGCCGATCGATTCGAGCGATCCTTCAGAAACGGACGAAAATGGCCCAAGTTCGACAGTGAGATTTCGCTTGGCGAACGCGGAGACAGCGGCGTCGACGTGGTTTCCTGGCGATCCTTCGACAAAGGGTTCCACCAGGAACTCCACTGCGACGTTCTGCTTCGTCACCTGCTCACCACATGCATCTCCGCACGGTAGTAGGTAGCTTTACAAAACGTAAACTTCACGGGCGGTTCCGCGCGCAACAAGATTGAAGGATAGCTGATGACGACTTTCGAGCACGCAACACTCCGCATCGACATCGATCGCCTCGTTGGGCGATTGGCTGAGTTGGCCGCGATCGGCGCAATCGAAGGGACCGAGGGTTGTGCGCGCCTGGCCCTGACCGACGAAGACAAGGTCGCCCGCGACCTGGTCGTCACCTGGATGCGAGATCTGGGCCTCGATATTACGATCGACGGGATAGGCAACGTCATTGCCTCGATGCCCGGAGAGGGAGCGCCAGTGATGTGTGGTTCGCACATCGACACGGTCCGAACGGGAGGACGGTACGACGGAAACCTCGGCGTCCTCGCCGGACTCGAGATCATCGAGACAATCCAAACCGCCGGCATTGTTCCATCACGCCCGCTCGCCGTGGGATTCTTCACCGATGAGGAAGGCGCTCGCTTTCCTCCCGACATGTTGGGCAGCCTTGTTTACGTGGGCGGAATGGCCCTCGAAGAGGCGCTCGACATCGAAGGGATCGATGGAGCGATCGTGGGCGATGAGCTGGAACGTATTGGCTACGCAGGGCCAGCGCCCTTGCCGGGTCGAGTGCCGCATGCCTTTGTCGAACTACACGTGGAACAGGGACCCGTTCTCGAGATCGAGGACGTCACGATCGGCGCAGTGGAGAGTGTGCAGGGCATCAGCTGGACCGAGGTTGAAGTCGTCGGTCAGTCAAATCACGCCGGGACCACGCCGATGCACCTGCGCCGAGACCCTGGTTTTGTCGCTGCAGCGTGCGCTCAGTTCGTGCGCGAACTCGCCTTGGACATCGGCCATCCTCACGTGGGGACCGTCGGTCGTATCGAGTTGCATCCGAACCTGGTCAACGTGGTCGCGGCGTCGGCGACCTTCACCGTCGACCTACGGAACACCGATGAGCAGAGACTGCAAGAGAGCGAGCATCGCTTCTTCGAGTTCCTCGCAGTGGCTGCGGAGTCTGAGGGGTGCACCGTGCACACGCGCACCCTCGCCCGATTCGAGCCGGTGATTTTCGACCAAACGGTCGTAGATCTCGTCGAAGCCACGGCAACCAAACTCGGACATTCGGTGAAGCGAATGCCATCGGGCGCAGGTCACGATGCGCAAATGATGGCCCGCGTATGCCCTACCGGGATGGTGTTTACGCCGAGCGTCGATGGCATCAGCCACAACCCCGCCGAGTACACGAGGCCGGAACATCTGGAAGCGGGCACCAACGTGCTGTTGCACGCGATGCTCTCTTTGGCTTCCGACTGAGCGCTGCCGCTGCACGCACACCGTGCAGTGCCAAAAGAATCTTTTCGTGTGGGGTGTAAGGAGTAGCGACTCCAGTCATCTCCCTTGTGTCAACAACGTGCCCACGGCACGCCACACAAGGAGATATGACATGTTTGGATTCACGAAGAAGCTCATCGCCCTCATCGTCGGCCTACTCGTCGTCGGCTCGTTCATGGCCTCACCCGCCGGGGCAGACGGTCAGCTGCCAATCGGACCGGGCGGAAACGGACCTGACCTCGACGACCCATTCGTCTTCATCCCACTGCCTGGCCTGATTCTGCCATCAGCGTCCGTCAGCGTTAGCTGCGCCACTGAAACGGCCACAGCGACGGTCAAAAACCCGACAGCGAACTACCTGCTAGTGAGCGTAGAGGTCGACGGAGCCGTCGTGAAGGCCGGTGCGGTTGGCCCGAAGCAGGCCTTTGTCGCCACCTTCGCGATCGGCGAGAACGAAAGCAAAGACGTGATCGTGCGCAAGGGTGCTGCCTCGATGCTCGATACGCAGATCACCCGCAATTGTTTGCTCCCCGACCCGAGCTACTCGCTCTTGAAGAACTGCGAGAACTCCCAAACACACGCTCGCCTCAGAAATGACGGGGACGACACCGCAATGATGGCGGCCCAATCGGAGGGCGACATCTACGCACTGCAAGCCGTGGCCCCGCATAGTTCGCTCGATTGGCTCCTGGCGATCGACCCCGGTGAGACCAAGCTCGTGACGATCAAACACGGAGCTTCCACGATCGGCTCGGAGTCGTTCACC
>JBLIMK010000023.1:0-36714 GCA_047638715.1 Verrucomicrobiales bacterium | reverse complement strand
GCTCCTGCACGATAGCGGTCGACAACGCCGTCGAGAATGCAGGCCAGCCGCCATGTGGCGAAGGCGTGGTAGTAACCAACGTCTCCAACAGTGTCGCCCATTGCATCTTCATAGATCGCAACCACCTCATCTCGCTCGATGAAACCAGGCGCAAGCGTTGGGGGGTCTGAGAGTGCGATCACGGCATCTCCTGGGCGAGTCCAATAGGTGAGCATCGCGCCGAGGTCGGCGAGCGGATCGCCGAGTGTGGTGAGCTCCCAATCGAGCACAGCTTTCACCGATCCCGAGTCATCGACGATCGTGTTGTCGAGCCGGAAGTCGCCGTGCACGAGGCGCGCCGGCGTTTGAGCGGGGAGGCGCAGAAGCAGCGCTTCGTGTACTCGGTCGATGAGTGGGTCGGTCGGAGACTCGGTTGCGTCGACCTGCCCCTTCCACCGGCGAAGCTGGCGTTCGAGGTAACCCTCACGCTTCGCGAAGTCGCCGAGGCCAACGGCATCGATGTCGACCTTGTGGACCTTCGCCAAGTTCTCGACGACGGAGATTCCCATCCTTCGACGGGTCGCCTCGTCGAAGTCGGCCGCGACCTGGGAGTTTCGAACGACGGTGCCATCGACCCAGTCCATGACGTAGAACGGCGCGCCGTTGACCGAGTCGTCGTTGCACAGGCCGATCATGCCGGGGACCGGCACGTCCGTTGGAGCGAGGGCAGACATAACCCGATGTTCACGACCCATGTCGTGCGCTGTGGCCAGAACGTGTCCCGTCGGAGGCCGACGCAGCGCCCAGGCGCCACTCGCTTGGTCGGTCACACGGAAGGTCAGGTTCGAGCGGCCTCCGAGAATCTGATCGAAAGACAGCGGCCCCGACAGTTCGCCGCCCGCTGCGGCCACATGTTCGGCCATCCATTGCGTGACGCGGTCGACGTCGATTCCCACCGGGGCACGATCGTCTTCACCGCTCGTCATAAAAATCCTCCGCGCCACGTAGCACCCGAGCAAGGATATGGCACCGGCGCAGGAGCGATACGCTTCGGGCTGTTCATCTTGTTCGAGGAGAGTGCCCCATGGCCGATGTCACCGATGCCACCTTTGCTGCTGACGTTGTTGAGCGTTCAAAGACCGTCCCCGTCGTGATCGATCTCTGGGCGCCATGGTGCGGCCCGTGCAAATCGCTCACCCCGATCCTCGAAAAGGTGATCGGCGAAACGAACGGCATGGTCGAACTCGCGAAGGTCAACGTGGATGAGAATCCCGAGACCAGCCAGGCCTTCCAGGTGCAGTCGATTCCCGCCGTCTATGCAATGAAGGACGGCCAAGTGGTCGACGGATTCATGGGCGCACAACCCGAGACCGAAGTGGTCGCAATGGTTCAGCGTCTCCTCGACTCGACCCTCACCCCCGAGGTCGCCGACGACGTTGAAGAAGATGCGGCGGTCGAGGTCGTGGATGCTCCGGTCATTTCCGAACCCGGCGTGCCCGGCGTGCCCGGCGTCGAGACCCGAATTCTTGAAGCGGACGTGATCGAACCAATCGGAGTGAGCGAAGACGAGGCGAACACGATCGAAGCCGAGCTCATCGAGCTACTCATCACGGTCAAAGGCGATGACGAAGCACGCGAACGTTACGTCGCTTTGCTCGAGCAACTCGGACCCGACGATCCACGCACGAACACCTACCGCCGCAAGCTCGCCACAGCACTCTTCTAGCTCGGCGCGGCTAGCGAGAACACCACTGTTGGCGCTACCGTAGAAATTCACAGCTTCCCCCGGTTGAATCGAGACTCGTGAGGAAGCTTTGCCATGTCTGGCACACACGACGGCCCGGCCGTCGATCCGCTCACCGCTCTGCGCGCCGCAGATCATCGACCCACTCTTGAAATCTGGCAAGACAAGATCCGGCACGGGTTAGTCGCTGGGCTCAAAGGTGCCGCTCGAAGCAGCGCCGCGGCCTTGATCGCATTGGCGGTTTCTGCCGCGATCGTATGGCGGTTGTTCGTGACGACTCAGCCGCCGGTCGAAGACAGCATCCCGCTCGCGCGCGCCACATCTGAAGCGCCCGCCGTTTCTGTTGAAGACCCGAACCCCCCGAACCAGGCCACCGAGACAGCTGGGTTCGCCGACGAACCTCAGTCTGAATCGCTCGTCGTTCACGTCGCCGGCGCAGTCCTCGAACCCGGTTTGGTCTTCGGGTCGGTCGGGTGGCGCATCGACGATGCCGTAAGGGCCGCCGGAGGGCCCCGAAGCACGGCCGATCTCGATCGGCTGAACCTCGCCGCACCGCTCGCGGATGGCGAACGAATCTACGTTCCTGAATTTGGTGAAGACGAGCCGTCGGTAGTCGGCCCGACGCGTGGCGCCAATAGCGACGGGGGAGGAGCATCGGGACCGATCGATCTGAATCGAGCCGAGGCGGTCGCCTTACAAGCACTGCCAGGGATCGGGCCCGCAACGGCCGCGGCGATCATTGCGCACCGCGAGGAACATGGTTCGTTCGGATCCGTCGATGCGCTCGTGGCTGTCCGCGGGATTGGCCCGGCCACGCTCGAGGCGCTGCGAGATCATGTCCGAGTCTGAGCCGGGCGCTGTCGATCGGCCGAGCAACGTGGGCAGAGATGTGTCGATCCTGCTCGCTGTTGGTGCGGCGTTCATGGCCGCCCGGCTTCTGACCACGGTTCCGTTGACGGTCGCGATCATCGCTCTCATCCTCGCCGCTGCCAGCCTCAGACCTCGTTTCGTCTTGATCGCGGTGCTGTTGCTCATCGGCGCTCGGGCAGGGTCGGCGGTCGGTGCTCTCGAGCCGGTCGAAACTCGGCCCGTGCTCAACGAAACGGTTCGTCTCGTCGACGACCCTCGCCCCGATGGCGTGTCGTGGCGCGCAATCGGCGTGATCTCGGGCGAACGTGTTCTGTTATCGGCGCGAAATCCACAAGCCGGTTCGCTTCGAACGGGCGCGGCTGGCGACGAGCTCTCGATACGAGGCACGCTGCGCGGCATGACCCCCGAGTCGTCGTGGGCGATCAGCCGCCGAATCGTTGGCCGGATGACGGTTACCGACGCCCGAATCGAGTCTCGGGCCTCGGGGCCCAGGGGTATGGCCACGTCGATGCGCAGCCTCGTCCGAGAAGGCGCGGCCAGCTTGTCGAGAGATCGTCGAGTGCTCTTCACCGGGTTGGTTTTCGGAGACGATCGCGGTCAGAACGTCATCGTCGCCGACAACTTCCGGGCGGCCGGGTTAGGGCACTTGCTCGCGGTGTCGGGCCAGAACGTGGTCTTCGTTCTCATACTCGCCGCGCCGTTTCTGACCCGTCTTCGAAAAATCCCGATCCGTGTGTTCGCATCTTTCGTCGTGCTCGCAGCCTTTGGGTTTCTCACCCGGTTCGAACCATCGGTGACCCGAGCCCTCGTGATGGTCGGCCTCGCCCTACTCGCCCAGGCCATGGGACGCCCCGGCGGTGCCGCCTCCGCGCTACCTCCGACCGTGATCGGACTCCTCTTGTTCGATCCGCTCCTCGCGTGGTCGCTCGCTTTCCAGCTCTCCGTCTGCGCAACGGCTGGCCTGATCGTGCTCGCTCCCCGCATCGCAGATCGGCTGGCTGGCCCCGCTGCCCTCCGGCTCGCAATCGCAGCCACGATCGCCGCTCAGGCCTTTGTTGCCCCGCTGTTGCTGTCGACGTTCGGCCAGGTCAGCATCGTGGCCGTGCCCGCCAACCTGGTCGCCGCTCCGGCGGCCGCGGGCGTCATGATGTGGGGCCTCCTGGTTGGGCCGATCGCCGGACTCGCGCCGCCCGAGGTCGCAACTTTCTTGCATCTCCCGACCCGGGCCCTGTTGTGGTGGATCGATGGCGTGGCGGCGATCGCATCACGGGTCGACATTGGCGAGGCAACGAGCTGGCATCTCGGGGCCATCGCCCTCGGCGGAGTGTCGTGGAACGTCCGGAAACGGCTCTTCTTGCTCCCTGCGTCGGTTACAGCGGCCCTCATCGCTGGTGGCCTCGGAATGCCGATCATCATCCCAAACGAGCTCCCAGCGGGCCGACACGTGGCGGTCGACGGCGTAGAGATCGTGCGGTCATCGGCCGGGACCGATCTGGTCCTGCTCAGTGGATCGGCGAGGGAAGCTGAAACGATCGAAGCTTTGCGAAGGGCACGCCTTGGGCGGATCGACCTCCTGATAGCCGTCGATGGGTCGCGTTCGACTGGCCGATTGGTCAGGCTTGTCGATCAGCGATTCGAAATCGTCGACGTGTGGGCACCGGACGGACATGAAGTACCGGGTGCGCGCACCGTGTCGCCGATGGAAGGCGTCGTCGGATCGCTGAGAATCATCGGCACAGGCGAAGGGCTCATCATCCTCGAAAGTGAATGATGCGCGGAACTCGACTCGACTCCACCCGGTCGTTATCCGTTAGGTTTCGGGTTATGGGATCGACCGAACCCACGATCGTCGCTGGTCACGATGACCCGATCGATTCGGAAGGCTTCCGAGTGGAGGCGCTCTCCGTCGACGCCCTGATCGACCTCGTCGATGTTGTAGACGACGTGGGTTCGCTTACGGTAGCGGTCGACGCTGCGGTGTCGAAGAACGGGGCGATCGACAATGACGCGCTCGTGGCCCTGGTCGCAGTGTTGGTCGAGTGCGGCGTCCACCGATTCGAGACCCGTCATCCCCAGGTCATCCGACGAGTTCTCGACACGTTTGCCGCGATCTCTGCAGGCGAGATCGAGGTCCTCGAACAATGACGACCCGGCGAACCGTTGGCGATCAGGGCGCAGGCAACTCGACCTGATCGAGAATTATCGATGTCTGCGTTCGTATGAGAGGCAGAATCTTCGGAAGGTATGCCTGCCAATCTGGGTCGGCAGCCATCGCGGCGCGTCGACTGGCTCGGTCTTCGAGCGAGTCGTACCGCCAAAGGTGGACGAGCTGATTCAGGTCACCGATCGTCGTCGTGTAGAACGCGATGGGCTCGCCGAGGTGACGGCGATTGAGATGGATCCCCCCTTCGGTCAACATGTTCACGTATTGCTGCATCCCGCCAGGATGGAAGCTATAGGTACGCATTTCAACGAACATCGTTTGTCTCCTAAACGTTGGTTCTTACCGGCTCTTCGTCAATGGGCAAATGGATGACCGCGGACATCACACCGAGGACGATGGCGATGAGCCAGACCACGCTGTACGAACCGGTCGCATCGAAGACGCGCCCACCGAGCCAGATGCCGAGGAATGCGCCGAGCTGATGCCCGACGAACACCAGGCCATACAACGAGGACAGGTTTCGGGTTCCGAACAGTGAGGCCACGATGCCGCTCGTGAGGGGAATCGTGGCGAGCCAGACAAATCCCATGATTGCACTGAAGACGAGAGCTGACGCTGTGGTCAGTGGGACGAGGAGGAATACGGCCATTAACCCTGCCCGTATCGAGTAGAGGATGGACAAAAGTGTCCGTTTTCGGATGCGATCGCCAAGGGAACCAAAGACCATCGAGCCGGCGATGTTGAAAAGTCCGATCAGGCCGAGCGCTGTGGACGAGACCCAGGTATCGAGACCGCCATCCTGGAGAAACGCGGGCAAGTGCGCGGCGATAAAAGCTACGTGAAACCCGCAGACGAAGAACCCGGCGATGAGGAGTCGGAAGCTCCGGTTGGATCGAGCGCGGAGCAATACGTTCGCGAACGCTTCGGAATCGTCAGCGTCACCTTCGTTTGTCGGCGCAGAAGGGAGGAAGAGTGCAGTCAAGGCGACAACGGCAAATATGAGCGAGAGCCACAACATCGCTGTTTGCCAGCCGACCGAATCGATCAGTCGCTGCGATAGCGCTGTCATGAGAAAAATTCCGGCGGACCCGACCGCTGTTACGAGTCCGAAGATCGCGCTGCGTCGTTCCGCTGGAACCACGCGCCCGACGGCTCCGAGAACGACGACGAAGCCCGTGCCGCTCATACCGAAGCCAGCGAGCCCGCCGAGCCCGGCAAAAAGGCCGGCTTGCGAGGCGGTCACGGAGGTAACAAAGAAGCCCAGCCCGAAAAGAGCGGAACATCCTGAGAGTACCCATTTCGCCCCGAGTCGGTCCGCAACGAATGCGGCGAGAGGCAGGCCGAAGAGGAGATTCTGAAGTCCGATGGCCAAGCTGAAGACTTCACGTCCAGTCCCGAGGGATTCGGTCACCGGCGGAAGGAAAAGGCCGAAAGAGCGGGAGGCGCCAGTCGATGCCATCACCGAGATTGCGGCGATCGCGACGACCATCCACATGGTCTTCTCGGGGGACCTGTCCGTCTGTGTTGGTTCGGACAAGATCGTCATGTGTATCCCAGAATGGTGTCGGCTGCCCCGCATTGGGGAGTCGTCCATCGTGCACAATATATGATTTGTCGAAGGTCAAAGGATTGGGCTCCGTCGTCTACGACGGCACGAGGCTATTGTCCGGGTATGAGTGACAACTCCCCGAACGATCCGTCGATGACCCTCTACTTCAACCCCGGTTGAGGTAAAGCTCGCGGGGCGGTCGCCCTGCTCGAAGAAGCCGGAGTCGAGTTTGAGCTCGTCGAGTATCTGAAAGACCCCATCGACGAGGCCACGCTTCGGAGCATTCTGGCCCGCTTGCCAGATCCATTCGCCGACATGGTTCGCAAAGACAGCAACTTCGTCGAGTTGGGCCTCGACGAGGCTGACTACACGACCGCGGATGAAGTGGTCGGGTTGCTGATGGCACATCCGGTGCTCATGCAGAGACCGATCGCTGTGGTCGGCGAACGGGCCGTCATCGGTCGACCATCCGAGCGAGTATTCGAGGTACTCCAGAACGATTGACGGTATCGTCGCGACCGATGACGATTCGGCTTCTGAAGGGCAATGACGACTCGCTGCTCAGCCGAGCGGTTAGCGATGCGATCGCGAGCCTGGTCGGCGCTGGCGATGCATCGCTCATGGTCGAGGAGTTGACCGAAGAGCAATACCGGATGGAGGACGACTCGTTCGCCATCACCCGGTTGGTCGACGCCGCACAAACGCCGCCCTTTCTTACCGAACGACGCGTCGTAGTCGGTCGCCACATGGGCCGATTTTCCAAGGGCGCAGACGTGGAGGCGCTGGTCGCGTATCTGGCTTCGCCGCTGCCATCGACCGATCTGCTGCTCGTTTGGGAGCGCGGGCTCGCGCCGAAGCAAGACCGGATGCCGGCGGTTCCAAAGTCGCTCAACGAAGCGGTGAAGGCCGCCGGTGGCGAGGTCGTCGAGACGGGTATCCCGAGCGGGAAGAACGCCTCAGCGTGGCTCGATCGGCAGTTCAAGACGGCTGCGGTGACTATCGACGCCCGAGCAGCCCAGCACATCGCAGCACATCTCGGCGAGCAACGCTCGCGAGTGGTGAGCCTGTTGTCGACACTCGAATCTGTTTACGGACCCGATGTCACGATCGGCGTAGATGACGTCCAACCATTTCTCGGCGAATCGGGCGACGTCCCCCCTTGGGACCTCACCGACGCAATCGATTCAGGCAAGATCGACGTGGCGCTCGACAAGCTCCACCGGATGACCGAGGCCGGTGGTCGCCACCCACTACAGATCATGTCGAGCCTGCAAACTCACTACCTGCGGATGCTCCGCCTCGATGGAGCTCCTATCTCGGGCGAGAAACAGGCCGCACAGTTGCTCGGGATGAAGGGTTCGACCTTCCCAGCAAAGAAGGCCCTCAACCAAGCGAAGAAGCTCGGATCGGCTGGCGTTCGGCGAGCGGTCGAGCTCCTCGCGGAGGCCGATCGGGGGCTCCGCGGTGAGTCTGGCTGGCCACCGGAACTCGTGATGGAAGTTCTCGTCGCACGATTGGCGAACCTCCGATGAGTGCAATCGCCATCATCGTCATTGGTTACCTAGGTCCACGTACTGGGCGTTGCGGCGCTCAGCGCGACTACTGCACTTGCTGACTGACGGCGGCACCACCTCCGATGTGTTTCAGTCGCTGTACGACGCGCAACTCGAATACCTAATCGACGCCCCTCCACGCTCCGCGAGGATTTTGGGGTCACGAGATCGGTCACGAGACTCACAAAACGACTAAAGGCGCCCCGGAGGGCGCCTCGAGCTCGATATCCCCTAAGGGATCAGAGATCGATTTTCAGCTTGCGTGAAGCGAGCGAACTCGCTTGGTGAGGCGGCTCTTGGTGCGAGCTGCCGTGTTCTTGTGCATGGTGCCCTTGGTGACGGCCATGTCGATGCGCTTGATCGCGAGACGAAGATTCTCTTCTGTGTCGTCGCTGCCAGCTTCGGCTGATTCGAGAACGTTCTTGGTGCGAGTGCGCAGTTCGGCACGGATTGCACGGTTGCGAGCGTTGCGCTTTTCGGTTTGGCGGTTGCGCTTGATTTGGCTCTTGATGTTTGCCACGGCGGCTTGACCTCTGTGTAGACAGACCCGTCGCTCGGGCCAGCGGTTCATGATAGCCCCCGCGCGGAGTGAAGCAACGTGACGAATCTCCACGGAACCTGCGTGAAAGGCAGCTACCGTCAGCAGTCCATGGATCAGTCGCTCATTCGCAACACGTCGATTATCGCTCACATCGACCACGGCAAGTCCACTCTGGCCGACCGCATGCTCGAGCTCACAGGTGCCGTCGAGGTCCGTGACATGAAGGCGCAGTACCTCGACACGATGGATCTCGAGCGCGAGCGCGGCATAACGATCAAGCTGCAATCCGTTCGATTGAACTGGAAAAACCACGTCATCAACCTGATCGACACACCGGGTCACGTCGACTTTGGCTACGAGGTGTCGAGGTCGCTGGCCGCGTGCGAAGGCGTGATCCTCGTCGTCGATGCGGCGCAGGGAATCGAAGCGCAGACGCTGGCGAACTGTTACCTCGCGCTGGAGAACGATCTGGAGATCGTCGCTGCCCTCAACAAGATCGACTTGCCCGCCGCCGATCCCGACAAGTGCGCCGAAGAGATCGAGAACGTGCTCGGCATCCCGGCATCAGAAATCTTGAGGATTAGCGCCAAGACCGGCGACGGCGTCGCTGAGCTTCTGGACGCGGTCGTCGACCGCACCCCAGCCCCATCGGGCGATGCGAACGGCGATACGAAGGCGCTCATCTTCGATAGCCACTTCGATCCGTACCGAGGCGTCATCTCTTCGATCCGAGTCGTCGATGGCACCGTGCGCTCGCGTAGCAAGGCGCTGTTCATGCACGCCAACGGCACGCACGACATCGAAGAGGTCGGTGTTCGTTCGCCGAACAACGTGCCCGTCAAAGAACTGACCGCCGGCGAGGTGGGGTATCTCATCGCCGGCATCAAAAACGTTGGAGAAGCACGTTCGGGCGAGACCGTGACGACGGCGATCAAACCAGCGACCGGAGTCCTCGCCGGGTATGACGAGCCTCTCCCGATGGTGTTCTCGGGGCTGTATCCGATCGATGGCGACGAATATCCGGCGCTACGCGATGCACTCGAGAAGCTTCGCCTCAACGATTCGTCCTACACTTTCGAACCCGAAACCTCGGGTGCGCTCGGTTTTGGTTTTCGCTGCGGATTCCTCGGGCTCTTGCACATGGAGATCGTTCGGGAACGGCTCGAGCGCGAGTTCGGCCTCAGCCTGATCTCGACCGCCCCGTCGGTGAAGTACAACGTGCACAAGTCCGACGGCAAAGAGCTACTCATCGACAACCCCTCCGAGCTTCCCGATGGTGCCGAGATCGAGTTCATCGAGGAACCGATGTTGAAGGTCTCGGTAGTGACCCCCACCGACTACACGGGCGCAATGATGGATCTGTGTCAGTCGCGTCGCGGCGTCATGTTGAAGATGGAGTATTTGTCGCCCGAGCGCGTCGAGCTCGGCTATCGAATTCCACTCGCCGAAGTCGTCATGGATTTCTTCGACCAAATGAAGAGTCGTTCGCAGGGTTACGCGAGCCTCGATTACGAACCGGACGGCATGCAACGCGCCAAGCTGGTGAAGGTCGACATCTTGTTGTCGGGCGACCCGGTCGATGCGTTCTCGACGATCGTTCACGATGATCGCTCGTACGAGTACGGCAAGAAGATGACCGAAAAGCTGAAGGAACTCATTCCTCGGCAACAATTCGATGTGCCGATCCAAGCCGCAATCGGCGGCCGTTTCATCGCCAGACAGACCGTCAAGGCGTACCGCAAGGACGTCACAGCGAAGCTCTACGGCGGCGACATCACCCGAAAGAACAAGCTCCTCAAGAAGCAGAAGGAAGGCAAGAAGAGGATGAAGTCGATCGGAAGTGTCGAGATTCCTCAAGAAGCATTCGTTTCAGCACTCAAGCTTGACGATTAACCTGTTGCGCAATGCTGGATGACCGGAAAATGGCGATACTCCGCGCCGTTGTCGAGACCTTTATCGAGACAGCCGAGCCGGTTGGGTCGTCAGCTGTAACTGCCGTGACCGATCTCGGCGTGTCGTCTGCGACGATTCGCAACGAGTTGGTGCAGCTCGATCAGCAGGGTTATCTCAACCAGCCCCACACGAGCGCTGGTCGCGTGCCGACCGACAAGGCCTACCGAGCATTTGTCGATGAGCTCGACGAACCCGGTCTCGGGCTCGGCGAAAGCCAGCGGGTCAAGGACTTCTTCGACCACACGCACGGCGAGATCGAGGAGATGCTCGAACGCACCTCCAACCTCTTGTCGGAAATGACCGGCGTGACCTCGGTGGTAGTGGCGCCGGACCGCGATCAATCGACGGTCCGAAGCGTGCAATTGGTGCAGCTCGCGCCCCAGGTGATCCTCGCCGTGATCGTGTTGTCCGACGGCAACGTCGAAAAGAGCTCGATCGAAACCGTCGACCCTCTCGATGAAGTCATGTTGGCTATGGCCAACGGACATCTGAGCGCAGCGATGGTCGGTCGGTCGTTGACCAACGCTGCTGAACCACAACCGAGCGGGAATGTGATCGCCGATCGCCTTGTTGAGTCGGCACGTGCAGTCCTCACTTCCCAAGACGTTGCTGGCGACATCTATGTCGGCGGCCTCTCCAGCGTCCCCGCCATTGGCGCAGTGGAGACAATGCAGGAAGTTCTTTTGCTCCTCGAGAAGCAGTTGGTCGTTGTGAGTCTGCTGCGCGATGTGATTGGTCGAGGTATGTCGGTAGCGATCGGAAATGAGACCGGCGTCGATCCTTTGGCGGAGTGTTCGCTCGTCGTTGCCCCATATTCATCCGACGGAAACAAGGGTGGCACGATTGGACTGCTCGGTCCGACCCGGATGGATTACCCGCACGCTATGGCTGCGGTCGCGGTGGTTGCACAGGCGCTCGGCAAACGTTTGAGCGAGGGCTGACATGTCTGACCACTACGCAGTTCTCGGGGTCTCCACCCAGTCGACCGAGGCCGAAATCAAGAAGGCCTACCGCCAACTCGCGCGTCAATATCACCCAGATCAGAACCCGAACGACCCTGAAGCCGAAGCGAAGTTCAAAGATGTCGCGAACGCGTACGAAGTCCTCGGCGACGCAGATCGAAAAGCTCGCTACGACCGCTTCGGCGATGACGGACTCGGTGGACAGGGCGCACAAGGTGGAGGCGGACAAGGCCCATTCGGCGCGAACCTCGGCGACATATTCGAGTCGTTCTTCGGAGGGGGCGGCAGTCCATTCGGCGGCGGGCGTGGCCCGAGCGGACCTCCACGTGGCGAAGATCTCGAAACCGTCCTTGAACTCGATCTGAACGAAGCGGTCTTTGGCGGCGAACAAATGGTGTCGGTTCGCACCGCTGTTGCTTGTGAACCCTGCGCTACGACCGGCGCCGAGCCGGGCACCTCCAGCAGCCACTGCGCGGAATGCGGTGGCTCCGGACAGGTTCAGAGAGTCCGCCAGTCGATTCTCGGCCAGATGGTCACCAATGCACAGTGCCCGAACTGTGGCGGACGTGGCGAGACGATCGACGACCCATGTAAATCTTGCAGCGGCGAAGGCCGGCTGATCGAAGAGGTTAGTTATACCGTCGACGTCCCAGCGGGCGTCGATGCGGGCTCCACGCTCAGGCTCACCGGCCGTGGTGCAGCCGGTCCCCGGGGCGGCCCACAAGGCGACCTTTATGTGCATATCGCCGTTCGAGAGCACGAACTTTTTGTTCGCGACGGCGACGATCTGTTGTTGCACCAACCGATCGGTTTTGCTCAAGCCGCGCTCGGAGCGGAGCTTCAGATCCCGACGCTGGAAGAGCCCGAGACACTCTTGGTTCCGGTAGGCACAAACTCAGGACGGCGCTTCCGTCTTCGCAGCATGGGTGTTCCGCACGTGAACGGACGCGGTCGCGGCGATTTGGTCGTCGAACTCGTTGTGAAGACGCCGACGGACCTCACCGACGAGGAAGAGGACCTGCTCCGCCAGTTCGCAGAACTTCGCACCGAACACGTGGCGCCGTCGGACCCAGGGTTCTTCGGCAAGGTCAAGTCTGCGTTCAAGTGACCATCGAGCTGGCCGGTTCGCCCGGACCACACGTGTTCGTCGAGTCGCTCGAGAACATGTTGCTCGGCGAGGACGACAACGGTCATCTTTCAAAGTCGCTTCGGATGCGGTCTGGCGACCCAATGACCGCCAGCGATGGCCGAGGTAGTTGGCGGAGCGCGGCGTTCCAGGAAAGTGGAGTGCTCGAGCCGGTCGGCGAAATTGTGCACATCCCGCTCTCGGACCGAACGACAACGATTGCGTTTTCGCTGGTGAAGGGAAACAAGCCGGAGCTTGTCATCCAAAAGCTCACCGAGGTCGGTGTCGACAACATCGTCGTCCTCGCCGCATCGCGAAGCATCGTGAAATGGGACGAAGCCAAGGAATCGAAGGCCTTTGATCGGTGGAGGCGCATCGTCCACGAAGCTGCAATGCAAAGTCATCGCGTCCGGTTGCCCAGTATCGACGGCGTGATCGCCGCAGGATCGTGGCTCGCGCGACCAGAGGTTGCGATCGCACATTTCGGTGGTTCGTCGATAGAGGAACATCACACGTCGATCGCGATTGGCCCGGAGGGTGGCTGGACCGACAGCGAGGCTGCAGCGGCTGGCCAGCGTATTGGTCTTGGACCCACGGTGCTGCGAGCCGAGACGGCCGCGATCGTGGCCGGAACCCTGCTCACAGCGGCGACAACACCGGCGCAATCCGACGGTCGGTGACCAAACGTTCTACAAGTTGTGCGATCTCGTTTTGTTTCGCTTTTAAAATTGCGCGTAAGGTGTCCCCAGGCCGCCACTGTGCGCGTTGACGGCGCTGCATAGCGCGAGGACCCTGGTGAGGAACGATGGACGATCACAACGAAAACACACCTGATGACTACAGCCGCAAGGTCGGGGAGCGCCTGCGTGCAATCCGCCGACAGAAACGACTGTCGCTGCAAGAGGTCGAGGCCAACTCTGACCAAGAGTTCAAAGCCTCGGTTCTCGGCGCCTACGAGCGTGGCGAACGCGCAATAAGCGTGCCACGGCTGCGTAAGCTCGCAGCCTTTTACAGCGTGCCGGTCGACCAACTGCTGCCGATCGAAGGAGCGCCAGACTTCGGCGTCGAGGTGGCCGACGAGATCGACCTTCGCGACCGCCCAACCCGCGCTGTTGGGTCGTCGATCACGATCGATCTGACCAAACTCGAGAAGCTGAGCGGCCCCGAGGCCGACATGTTGTCCCGATACCTCACGATGATCCAGGTCCAGCGACAAGACTTCAACGGTCGGGTTCTCACCATTCGTCGTGACGACCTCCAGGCGCTCGCAGCGATCCTCGGAACCGGCATCGACGGAGCTGCGCCTCGCATCGATGCGCTCGGACTGACGTTCGTGCCGCAGGCGGCAATCGTCTAACCCAACACAACGAAGCACTCCACAACGGCGCCCCGACCACACGGTCCGGGCGCCGTTGATGCGTTTTGGCCCAGTAGCGTGCGGCCATGACAGAGATGACGTATCGCAGGTTGGGACGAAGCGGGCTGAAAGTGAGCACGCTGTCGTATGGGTCGTGGGTGACGTTCGGAGGCCAACAAGGCCTCGATGCGGTCACCGAGTCGATGTCCGCTGCCCGTGATGCTGGCTGTAACTTCTTCGACAACGCCGAGGCTTATGCCGGTGGCGAGTCCGAGACCTTGATGGGCCAGGCCCTCCAAGACTTCGGCTGGGCCCGCGAGACCTACGTCGTGAGCGCCAAATTCTATTGGGGCATCGTCGACGACGTGAATACGAAGTTCACGCTGAACCGCAAATACCTGATGCAGGGCATCGATCGCACGCTCGAACGAATGCAGATGGACTTTGTCGACCTGATCTATTGCCATCGCGCCGACAAGGAAACACCGATCGAAGAGACCGTGTACGCGATGCACGACATCATCAGCCAGGGCAAGGCGCTCTACTGGGGCACGTCGGAATGGAGCGCTGACGAGATTCGCGCCGCCTACGAAATCGCCGAACGTCATCACCTGCACAAGCCGGTCATGGAGCAGCCCGAGTACAACATGCTCAACCCAACGAAGGTCGAAGATGAGTTCGCACGGCTGTACGGCGACATCGGACTTGGCCTGACCACCTGGAGTCCGCTTGCTGGCGGACTGCTTACGGGCAAGTACCTGGATGGCGTTCCTGAAGGCAGCCGCGCCACCCTTCAGAACCACGGGTACTTGAAAGACAAGGCTCAGGAAGAGTCTGCAGTTGCGACGGTCAGGCGAGTTGTAGAGGTCGCAGGAGAGCTCGACTGCAAGCCAGCCCAGGTCGCACTGGCATGGTGTGCGGCGAACCCGAACGTCTCCTCGGTGATCACCGGTGCGAGCCGAGCCAGCCAGGTCGTCGAGAACATGGAGGCCATCGAAGTTGTCGATGCCCTAACCCCCGAGCTCGTCGCACGCCTCAACGGCGAGGAGCTCTAATCCTCGCCCACGGGAGTGGGTGGATTACCGCTGGGGTGGTTTTCCGGTCTGGACGAAGTCGAGCGAAGCGATAACGTTTCTTGCAATGAACCGTTCGTTGTGCGGAGACGCGAGGTATCGGGCTGCCGCGAGGAGAGGAAGATGCGAACCGGTTGCTTCCGCTTCGATCTTCGCGGCGACCGAAAGCTTGATCTGATGTGCAACGACAATGAACGCACCCGACTGATCCGCCAGTGCGCTATCGACGAGCGCATCGCCGGCTGACGCGAAGTCTGTGGCCGCGACTGCGTTCAACGCCGTCTGGGTGTCCTTGAAGCGAACAGCGCGGCCAATGTCTCCCGCAAGCGGTTCTGCTGACGCCTCGGGAGGGACCCCGTGGCGCCGCTCGGCACGCGAGCTGTCGAACAGTAGCCAGGTGGCGAAGAGCGCCAATCGAACCGCATGCGGGCCAGGATCGACGTTCCATGCCCAACGGACGGCGTTGGTCATGGTCAGCACGTGCGTGATGTCGAGCCAGCTGAAATCATCATCGGCAAGGAACTCGACCTCGAGGTCGTGACGCAGGAGCCGACGTGAGGCAGCGATCGAGAGAGCATCGAGCAGTCCTTCCACGCCAGCGCCGGCCATCATCGCGTCGATCGCAATTTCGATCGGAGCCTCCGTCGCGTTCAGTAGCCGATCGCTCAACGTTGGGTCGGACCATTCGGGCGAGCGGGTTGCGGTAGCCAGCACCTCGAGATCGGCGGCATCGATCTTGCGCATGGTCGGGCGCATGTAGGGGAGTAGATCCTCGCGCGTCTCCCACGCCGTTCCTGCAGCGACGTAGGGAAGTAGGTCGGCCGCACGATCCCAGCCAACGTGTTCGAGCAGCTCGAAGGCCTTCTGGGTGTAGATGATCCCGTGTCCGTAACCGAGGTGGTGGCGGGATGCGGCGAGGATGAATTCGTGGCGTACGTCGGCGGGGTCGGTTCCGTCAGAGAGCCACGCCAGTGTTCGAGCGCGTACCGCAGTGATGTCCTCGTCTTCGACGGCCTGTTGAAAGTCGGGGGAAGCATCGGGTGGAGGGAGCTCGTGCGCTGGACGGGCGCGGGTTGCTTCGGCAAGGCCGCTAATTCCTTGGACGAGCGCCAACGCACGGGAGTCGCCGTGGCGATCTAAGGCGATGGTCAAGCAGTCGGCGGCCATCGCCATGTCATGGCCAGGGCCGTACTCGCCGCGAGGTGCCGCATGGCGAATCGCCTCCCACAGGATGTCTTGTGGAGAGGCATCAGCCTCGAGGAGTCGTGCCGAGTCTCGAGCGACTTGTCCCATGTAGTTCGCCGCGATTCCGCTTCGCAGGCTCGGCCACAACGCGTTGCGGCGTTCGTCGATGGTCGGTTCGGTCACGCTCACGATGATCTCGTCATCTTCGATGGTGACCGAGTGGCACGCAACGTCTTCCTCGCCCTGCATGCATTGTCCAGTGCGAGCGTCGAACTTCCAGTTGTGCCACTGGCAAACGACCATCTCGTCGGCCAGGGCCCCGGTCACCAGCCCATACCCCTGATGCGGACAAGCGTTGTCGAGAGCGTGAATGCCGGACTTTGTTCGGATGACAGCAACACGCCGCTCACCAACCTTGGCCATTTTCATATCGCCGACCTCGTAGTCGGACACCTTGCCCACCGTCGCCGTGGTGGTTGTTCGTGTGGAGTCGGAGGAGGTCATTTGCGTGCTCATAGTCATACCGTAAAAGTTGAAGTGCACTTGAAGTCAAGAAGAAATTTGAAATTCGCAGCTGCACACAAGGATGACATGCTTGGGAGTAGAGCCCCGTATCTTTTGGGGGATTCGGCTATCGACCTCAGTCTGAAATAAACGTCAGCTCGTTGGCGTCGGAGGCAGGACGAGCTCTTGACCAGGGAGCAGGAGGTCCGGGTTCCCGGGTTCGATCAACCGTGCCTGGTTCGCCTCGATCAGCGTCTTCCAATAAGCGATGATCTCGCGGTCCGAAAGATCCTCCCGACCCCACGAATCTCGGAGCGTCTCTTCCGCGATCGTCCAGAAGGAATCGCCGCTGGCTACGGGCCAAATCTCGTCAGCATCGACCGTTTCGGGCGCAACCGGATTTGCTGCGGTCTGGGTCACGGGCGTGGTGGATGAAACCAGCGCATCGAGTCGTTCAAGCTCCAACGGTTCGTCGATCCGAGTGAGTCGAATCGTCGACGCGCTTTCGGTCACCTGTTCGGAAACTGGCGTTGGTCGGGTGAGGTGACTCGCGAGGGGTAATGCCACCGCGCTCGTGCCCAGAAGCAAACCAATCGCGGAGACGAGACCAGCGGGAATCGCTCTGCCAACGGGTGAGGCCTCCGCTCGCTCGCCAAAGACCGCAACCGAGAACAGAACCACAGCCAAGTAGTAGGCAAGGACCAAGGCGGCCCACCGGGCGGCTGTGGCGAGGACCGTGACGGGGGAGTCGGTCCACGTCGAGAGCGCGTCTCGAGAGAGCCCGGATGGGCCTTGGAGGCCGGCGCCAGCCAGAGCATGCAGAATGAGAATGACCGCGATCATGGACGCGAGGGCAGCGGAACTGCGAAGTAGGCGCAACATCAGTTCGAAGGCACGAGGGCAGCCTCGCCTGTAGCGGACAGCTCGGTCGATGCGCCGAAAAGCATTCGGCCAAGAATGAACTCGTGTGTGAAGGAGAGCGTGATCGTCGCCGACGGTTCGGGCCCTGGGCCGATATCGACAGCGGTGGCTCGGGCCTCAGGCAGGTTGGAGATGACGATGCTGGGGCTGATCACGCTGGACGCAGCAGCTGCATTGATGGTGACCGTCCCGGTCGATCGAAACTCCTCGACATCAAATCCCACAGTCGCAGCGTCGTTCGCGATCGAGTCAGCCAGATCATCGAGCTGTCGCTGGCGAAGATGCAGTGCGCCGACCTCGAGGGTCACGCTTCCCAGTATCACGACGATCAAGAGTGCTATCGGCGCAAGAAGAAGGGTCTGACCCCGGTCATCTCGTTTTGGCCTCAACATGAGCCCTCGAATTGTCCGCTTCTGTAGGCATCGATTCGTTCGCTGTGCGAAGCGTCGATCCGTGTGAGCGATCCGAAGTTGCCGAAGATCGGCAAGCTCACCAGCGCAACGTCGTACTCGGCGGTGATCGTCACGACGGCGCATCGCTCATAGTTCGCAATGGAGGGTGGACTCGGCGGCACCGCTCGATCGTCGCGTCCGTAGTCGGCCATGACGTCCATCATCCGAGTTCGTGCCTCGGGCCAAGCGGTCGCTGGATCGGCTTCGACGTAGGTCCGGGTGCCTTCGCGCGCCGCCGCGGACACGGCGAGCGATGCATCGATAACCGTCCACACGTTGATGATGAGCAACGAGCCGATCACGAACGCCAGGACACCGAAGATCAACATGTCGGACCCGGCCACGACGCCACGATCGTCTGACCGTCGAGCCGAAACTGCCGTGCGAAGCGACTTCACTGTTGTTCCTCGACCCGGACCTCAAAGGTCCGATCGATTACCCCGAAGGCGCGAGCACTCGAGATCTGTGGCAAGAGAGATCGTGTTTCCCAGACCACGGTCGCCTGCACGGTGTTGGCGTTGACCGATATTGAAAACTCGACCTCGCCGCCGACATGTTCGCGAAACTCCGCCTCGGCTTCGCTCGGGCTGAGACCGTTTCGCTCCGCGACGTCATGGGCTGCGTCGAGGGCCAGGCTCGTGATAACCGACGTGGCGTACAGGTTGTACGTGACGTTGACCGCGAAGACGAGAAACCCGAAAAAGAAGAAGAGGCCGAGCGCCATCGACATGAGCCCGGCGCCACGTTCGGCCCGGTCCGGCGGCAAGCGGAACATGATCGTCCGTCAGCCGCCGATGTTGTTGATCTGTTCTTCGGCTTTAGTGCCAGCGGTGTTGCCAATTCGCTGGAAGATCGCGTACATCGCCACACCGAGGGCGGCGATCACGAGGATTGCGATCGCCATAGAGATCACGCCCTCGCCCCGGTCATCGACGAGACGGGTGCGAATTGCCTGGCGCACTCGAAATTCGAGAATGCCGAGATGGCGACCAGCCATTCGAGTCATCTCCATTTTTGTATCCTTCCACCACGTTTGTGGTTATTTGGTATCACGAGACCACATAGAGTGGCAAAACGAGCGTTTAGAAACAGAGGAACGATTACCCGAAGTCGCTCAGCGCACTGACAAACGGGATCATCATCAAGATCACGCCTGGCACGAGAGCGGCGAGCGTCACGGGGATCCAGACCTGTTGGTTCTTCTTCTCTATCGATTCGAGGAGTGAGCGATGCGCCTCGGCGCGGACGGTGCGAGCTTCGGTCGACACCATGTTCCCCAGGTCCCCGGCTTCCTTGTTGAGCGAGAGAATGCTCACGAGCCTGCTCACGGCATCGATGTCGACGATGTCCGCCCACTCGAGTAGCGCGGCCTGCTCGGTTGTTCCTTGTCGAATTCGGTGCACGACCTGCCCAAGGTCGATGGCGATGACACCGGACCCGCGCTCGCTCAGGCGATGCATGGCGGCACCGAGCGAGAATCCCGATCCGAGCAACATCGCCAACTGCTCGGCGACGACCGGCAGCTCCTGAAAAGTCCGTTCTTTCCACCGGTCCGACGCCGTCGCGAGTTGCTGCTCGATGATCAGAAAGGCGAGCAGTGGGGCAACGAGCGTGAGCATCGAGAGGATAGGAGCGGGCACGCCGAGGACCAGCCCGAAGAGCAATACGAGCGTCGCCGATCCGAGCGCCCATCCGATCTGGCGAAGGCGAAACTCCGAAGCATCGATCGACCAGTGGACTCGGCGGAGACGACGGGGCAGCTCCTCGCTGATACCGAAGATGCGCGCAGTGACAGCGCCGATCGACTCGGCGAGTGGACGAAGAAGCTGGCTGAAGCTCTCGAGCGACAGGAGCTCGCGGCTATGGGTAGATCGTTCACCAGGGAGATAGGGCGAGACGCGAGCGGACAGCGATTGGTTCTTGAACAGCCGAATTTCGCTCAAGACCAGCGTGGCTCCGACGAACATCGCCAATGAAGCGGCAGCGAGGAGTCTGATCATGCAAAGACCCGCTCTTCGGTCGGCATGCGCATGATCCGCCCAGCCCAAACCCAACACGCGACGATCATGAGGAGTGCTACTGCGACAAACATTTGGCCGAGCGTGGTCCCGTAGGCTTCGCGACCGCGGCCGATACTGAGCCCGGTGAGTGCCATACCCGCTGGAACGATGAGAGTGAACCAACGAGCGAACCGGACACCCGCCTGACGCGCAACAGCGTCACGCCGGTGTTGTTGGTCGGTCATTCGATCTTGGGCGAGAGCACCCAAACGGTTGCCAACTTCGCCCCCTCCCAGTTCGTGGGCGGTGAGCAGGGTCTCGGCGACGATGTCTGCGGTGTGGTGCGAGAGCTGCGACTTGAGCACCTCGAGTGACCGGGCGAAATCCGTGGAGATCAGCCATTCGCGGTGTGCGGCCTCAAATGCGCCACGCAGGCCGTCATGGCTCCTGCGACCGACTTCGAACGTGGCCTGGGGGATCGACCGACCCAACGTTCCGGTCAGCAGTCGAATTTCTTCGATGATCGCCGGCCACGCTTGGTGGGCGTGATTCGTGACCCGCTCATGACGCAGGCGCGCTACACCGATCGGTGTCGTCGCCGCGAAGAATCCAATGAGTATCGCGGGTGCCAACCCTCCGAACAACAGCGTCCCGAATGCGAAGCCGGTCAATGAGAGAACAAGAACCGCCGCCACCAGAGCACGTGGATCGAATTCGCCGAGCCCGAGACCCCTGATGACGGCCCCGATCCGATCCTGGCGTCTCGCTGGCGCTATAGGCCCCGGTTGAATTCCAGTCCAACCAAAGACGGCAGCGGAATAGATTAGGTGAACGCCGTACGCGGCCACGAGTGAGAGCACGATGGCAGTCACGAGACCGGCCCCGGGCCCACGAGGGGAGCTGGCATAGGTGTATTGCTCGGTAGTACAGCCCGTATGTCGATGCCTGCGCTGGCCATCTCTTCGGCAGCGCGGGTCGGCACGTGTCCGGTCCATTCCAGGCGCCCCGTGTGCGGACTCCGCTTGAAGACCTCGGTCATCGTGAAGCTCGTGCTACCCGCCGACGCGGTGAGATCCTCGACGCACGAGATCTGGTTTACCCGCGGGCCTTCCGGTGTTCGAACCGTGTGCACGACAACATCGATCGCCTGAGAAACGAGATCGTTTAATGCGGCCATGGGGATGTCGCTCGACGTCTCGGCGAGCTGACAGACGAACCGCAATCTCGTGAGGGCTTGGCGAGCAGAGCCCGCGTGGATTGTCGTAAACCCGGTCACGCCGCTCGACAACGTCATCATCAATGGGAGCGCTTCCCGATCGCGGACTTCGCCGACGATCGCGACATCGGGGGCCATCCGAAGAAACCCACCTACGAGGGTCCGCAGGTCGATTCCTGGACGGTCGGGGCGTGCGCCACGAGTCTGCATGCTCGCAACATTCGGTAGCGGAACGTCCGCCTCGAATACTTCCTCTGCCACGACGACGCGAAGCGTGGGATCTAGCTCGGCTGCACAGCACGAGAGCAGAGTGGTCTTGCCCGCTCCGGGCACGCCGGCGAAAACCATCGACAGGTTCGATTGCACGCACGCCCGAAGAAAGTGCGCTCCGTCGACCGTGATCGTGCCTGAGGTGACGAGCTCGGCGAGCGATCGGAAGGACATGCCGGTGAACTTGCGGATGTTCACGATCATGTGACCGCCTCGAGCGATATCGCCGTGCACGATGTGCAGTCGAGCGCCGTTGTCGAGCTGTGCGTCTTGTAGCCCCGACGTTGGGTCGAGTGCCCGATGCGCGCCACTCGCACGGTCGACTATCCGGGTGATGGTCCGAAGCACGTGATCGTCGTCATGGAATGACTCGTGGTGGTATCCGGACGGGCCGCGGTGCCGCTTAACAAAAATCTGGTCCGGGGCGTTCAGCATGATTTCCCAGACATCGTCGTCGTCGAGCAACGACGACAACGGGCCATACCCGGTGAGGTTCGAAATGGCCCGTTCGACGATCAGTTCGGGTTCGACCAGGTCGATCCGCCTGATCCCCCTGCGGTAGTCCGCTCGCCATTGTTCGACGAGCTCGCGAACGATGGCTCGAAGCTGGGCGTCGTCATCATGTTGACCTGGCGAAATTTTTCGCTCGTTCGCAACATCGAGAGCGAGCCGCTCGAGTTCGATCAGTGGTGAGGCTTCGGCATCTGCGTCGGCGCGGAGATCAGCCATCTTCGCTCCAGGTGCCCAGGGAACCGGCGGCGACAGGAACAGGGGAGTGGTCGACCTCGCTCGTCCTATCGGAGCGTTCGAGCATGCTCGAGACAGCCGCGGCCGCTGGGGCTGCGATGGCGCTCGGGATCGGACCACCGTCTCGCAATGTGGCTTCGAGGTTCCGTCGGCTCGGGATGAAGATCGGGCTCGGAATCGCTGCGGCGTCGGCAACCCTCGAGCCGAGCAGATCGGCGACGGCCGACGTGATCGCCGATCGTGCGCGAGGTTGTCGCGGCGCGTGGTTGATAGCTGGGAGGAGTCGGTCGGCGGCAACGCCAAGTTCGGTAAGGGCGAGCATCGTGCGAACGAGGTGGTGCACGCCCCAGGCATTGGGTCCGCCGATCACGACCATCAGATCGGCTTGCATTGCGGCCATGCGCGCCAGACGATTTCGGTCTTCGATGTCGTTGGAGCCGGTCTCGTCGGCTCCGTCGAATTCTCCCGTGATATCGCAGACGATCGTCTCGTACCTTGTCATCAGCGTGGTCCAGCTCGCCGATAGAGCGCGGCCGGGAATCGAAAGCCAGTCTCGCTCGTGTCGCAGGCCCAACAAAAGGTCGTAGCCACGTTCAGGAAAGGAATGGATGCTCGTCATAGCGTCCGTGGCGTTCGGGACGCCGAGTCGGTGCGCGTCGACAAGTTCGGTCAATCCGGGTACGACATCTCGAGCGTCGTGGAACATCGCCTGACTGGCTCGCAGCGCCATGTCGGCGAGAAGGAGTGGTTGTCGGTTCTGTCCGCTCGCGAGACCTTGTGCGAGCGCCATCGAGAGCGTGCTCGTCCCCACTCCACCGGCGCCCGTGACTGCGATCATTCGGCCACGCGCTGTTGGTTCGTCATCATGTTCAGGACTCGGCTCGGCCCTCACTCCTCTGCCGATCGGAACGGCATGTTCCTCGAGGATCGCGTGGAGGTCCGCAGCATCGAACCGTTCGGGGATGACGGCGCGCGCGCCGAGGTCTGCCCAATCCCGCTCGACTAGGCCATGGTCGATGATGATGGGCGCACAACCCGTTGCATTGGCGAGATCGAGGACGTCTCGGTCCAGCCCATTCGCTGACGCGTCGGCCAGAAGTGCGGAGAATGGTTGCCCGGATTCGAGCCGCGACAAGACTTCGCTGATCGAAATGCACTTTACAAATTCGACGGGCAGCGTGGCCTCATTCGACCAGCGGCCGACCTTGCGGAACCACTCTCGGCGTACCGGAGCAACACCCAAGACGACGAAACGTTCGTTCATTGCCGCGTCACCAGCGGAATTTCGATGCCAGCCGCACCCGTGATCCCAATGATCGAAATGTCGCCCGTGAGCGACGCGGTGACAATTTCGCTCGCTGCTTCGCCGTCGTCGAGTCCGAGGCGCAGTACCGTCGAACTCGTCGAGAAGTCGCCCTCGCCATTCGAGTACGACAAGACGACGACCCGATCCGCAACGAGTTCGGTCCGCGGTTCATCTCGGTCGTCATAGGTGGCCAGAACGGAGATGAGCTCGCCGGGGGCGAGCGTCGATGGTGCTCGACCGGGATCGATCTCTATCGATACCTCGGCGAGGCCCGAAGGAACTGCACTTGGGTTGCCCTCTGCAACGTTCGCCGTCTGAAGAAACTCGAGGCGACCAACGGGCCCCAGCAGCACCGAGCCATACACGTCTTCGGGTTCTGCAATCACCCAATTTGCATCGCCGGCGAGCCGCATGCGGATTTGTGCAACATGTTCAGGGGCGATCACCGTGCCGGGCGCCAGGTCTTCACGGGCGACAACAACGTCGCGAAACGTACCGTCGTCGCCGATACGTGATGCGAGCAGGACGCCGAGGACCGCGAGTGTCACGAGTAGGCCGCCGAGCACGGCACGGCCGGTCGGAAGGCGGCGCTTGGTTCGGAGAACGGGCTGATTGGTGCCGGTCATGGTCGAGCCTTTCGATTGATCTCAAAAAGGCTCAAAGGCGTTGAAATAGTGTTACGTTGGTTGGCATGACGCAAGCCGATGGAGACTGGCTGTCCACCAAGGAAGCCGCTTCTGCGCTGGGCCTGACGCCCCGCACGCTCTACCGATTGATCGACGAAGGCCAGCTTCCCGCGTACCGGTTCGGCCGGGTGATTCGGTTGAAGCAGACGGAGATCGATTCGTTCGTCGACAACAGCCGTATCGAACCGGGCGAACTCGAGCATCTCTATCCAGAGGCAGCCCCAAACGAGCAGTCCGCCGAGGCTTAAGATCAGCGTTGCGATCATGTGGCCATCACCACCTGGTCGATTGCATGGAGCGGAACGGTCATCGAGTCGGCATCGCCGTCGAGGCGAATGACCATCTGGTCTACACCGACCCGCAACACGGCTCCCATGAGTCGATTGCCGCTCGACATCGTGAGCGCAAGTCGTTGTTTGTCGACGCTGTATTCGTCGAGAAGTTCGGCCATTTCCGGGCCCGTCGATGCACCGTCGACCTCTCGATCATGTCCATCTCCGGTCTCGAGAAGTGCTTCGATCGCGATGCGGCGAATCAGGACGCGGTGCTGTCGCTCCGCAGGCGAGAGCACGACGACGTCGGGGCCGAGCGAGTGAATCGTCCCCCGGATGGAGCTTCCGTTTCTGGTCAGAACAGTGACCGGCGCTTGGGTTTCGGCGAGCTCGGTGAGGGTTCCGGCAAAGGTCCCTGACAAGGCCGCGGCGAGGGCTCGATCCGAGCGCTGCATTCGCAGACGCGCGGACTCGGAGCGTCGAGCGCCGTCGGTCATTTTCGCCAGTTCCTGATCGAACGCTGAGGCATCGTGAGTCATCGATGCACATCCCTTCCGCTGGGGTACTTTGATCTTTACGCCGTCAGCGGAGCGCCGAAATGAGTCGCTGGTCCTATTCAGTCAGCAGGCGGCCTAGAAGGCCTCGCTTCGCCGTCCACTGGTACGATGGTGCGTCGGGCATCAACCGACGCCCGGCCATCACGATCGAGCTGCGATTTGCCAGAAGAAACCGTCACCATTCACGTGGCCGGAAACCAATTGATGGCCGACCTCCTCGGTGAGCGAGACGAATACCTTCGCGTGGTCGAAGACCGCTTTCCGGGAACGTCGCTTCATGTTCGCGGTAACCAGGTCACGATCACGGGCGAACGTGCAGAAGAAGCTGGCAAGGTCGTAGAAGAGCTCGTGCTCATGCTCGAATCGGGCCAGCCGCTCGACGCGCGCACGGTCACCCGCACGGTCGATCTTGTCGAAGTCGACGAGCGGCCCTCCGAAGTCTTTAATTCCAACGTTTTCCGCACTGCATCGGGCCGGGTCATCCGACCAAAAAGTGCCGGGCAGCAGCGGTACTTGGAAGCGATCGGGGAGAACGTCATCACGTTCGGAATCGGGCCTGCCGGCACCGGCAAGAGCTGGCTCGCCGTCGCAATGGCATTGCAAGCACTTCAAGCCGACCGTGTCGAGCGGATAATCCTGACCCGTCCAGCGGTCGAAGCAGGCGAGCGGCTCGGGTTCTTGCCCGGCGACCTCATGCAGAAGGTCGATCCCTATCTCCGGCCACTCTACGACGCGCTCTACGACATGACCGATAGCGAGGGTGTGACCCGCCTCATGGAGAAGGGCACCGTCGAAGTCGCACCGCTGGCCTTCATGCGAGGCCGCACGCTCAACAACAGTTTCATCATTCTCGATGAGGCGCAGAACACCACGCCTGAGCAGATGAAGATGTTCCTCACCCGAATCGGCTTTGGCTCGCGGGCTGTCATCACCGGTGACGTTTCCCAGGTCGATGTGGCCGGCGGACGCTCGGGGCTTAGTGGCCTCGAGAAGGTGCTTGGAGACATCGACGGCTTGTCGTTTGTTCGCCTCACCAGCAAGGACGTCGTCCGACACTCGATCGTGCAAGCGATCGTCGACGCGTACGAGAGCGTCGAGCCCGACCCGAGAAACTTCTGATGGACGCACCCTCGGTCGTGGCGCTCGACGAGCAGGCGATTCGCTCGGTCAAAACCGCGCGATGGTGCACTCTCGCCCGCAACGTGCTCGTTGCTGAGGGCGTGGGTTCCGACGCTGAATTGAATCTCACCTTCATCGACGTCGACGAGATGGCTGAGCTAAACATTGAACATATGGACGGCACCGGCCCGACCGATGTTCTCTCGTTCCCGCTCGACGACAGTGAAGATGTTGTATTCGACGGGCAGCCTCGCCTTCTGGGCGATGTGCTGATTTGCCCCGCGGTCGTGGCGGCGCAAGCGCCCGAAACCCCCGATGATGAAATGGCCCTCATGGTCGTGCACGGCGTGTTGCACATCCTTGGCTACGACCATCAAGAAGCGGTCGAGGAGGTCGCGATGAAGGCGGCCGAACAGCGCCATCTCAGCGATTGGCGTGTGAACTCATGAGCGATCCAGTAGCGGTCATATTGGCCGTAGCCCTCATCGCAACACTCATCGGACTCGCGGTCGCAGAATCTGCGCTCAACGGGATCAGCAAATCTCGCGCCGAGGCGCTCGAAGAAGACGGTGCACCCGGCGCTCCTCAACTCGTCGCTGGTCTCGAAGATCGACGACGCCTTCTGGCGCCGATACTCGCGCTGTCGCTCGGCGCGCAGCTGACACTCGGCGCCCTCGTGGCGATCGTGGTCGAGCGTCGTTTCGGCGCTGGCTGGATCCCGCTCGGACTGGCGCTACTGCTCGCGGTGATGTTCGTGATTGCTGAGTCGGTGCCGAAGACTTGGGCGATGCGAAACATCGATCGGGTCGCACCTGTTGCGGCCCGCATGAGTCGAGCCATTCGTGCCATTCCTCCTCTTCGCTGGATCTTGAACACACTCGGATGGCTCAGCGCCTCGATCTTGCGCAATACCGCAAGAAGTTCCGCCGCGGTGACTTCCGAAGAGGAAATCTTGGCGCTCACCGATGCCGCCGTCGCCGCATCGGTCCTCGATCGAGACGAGGGCGAGATCATTCAATCGATCGTCGACTTCGGCGACACGATCGTCCGCGAGGTAATGGTGCCCCGGCCCGATGTTTTGGCCGCCTCGGCGGAGACGTCGGTCGACGACGCTATTGAGATGATGGTCGAGCGAGGCGTGTCTCGTATGCCCGTGTATGCAGCCGATATCGACGACGTTCGCGGCATCGTGCACATCAAGGATCTGTTTGCCCGAGTGCAGCGCGGCAGAGGCAGCCATTTCGTATCGATTGCTCAGCGGCAACCAATGTTTGTCCCCGAAACCAAACGAGCCGCTCACCTTCTCCGAGAGTTAAAGGGTGTTCCGACGAGCCTGGTCGTCGTGATCGATGAGTATGGGGGAATGGCCGGCATCGTGACAATGGAAGACCTGATCGAAGAGTTCATCGGCGAGATCGTCGACGAATTCGATCCGGCAGAAGAGCCCATGCTCGAACCGCTGCGCGTCGGCGAATGGCGAGTGCACGGACGAATTCCTATCGACGAGTTCAACGAGTTGATGGATACCGAACTCCCCGACGACGATTGGGACACGCTGGGCGGTCTGATCTTCGACGGACTCGGTCATGTGCCCGAGGTCGGCGAATCGATCACCTCGGCGGGGCTATCGCTCACCGTCGAAACGGTCGAGGGTCGCAGAATCACCCGCGTTCGTGTCGTTCGTACCGAAGACGTTACCGAAGAGACCGAGAGCACAGCGACCGAGATGGTTTCACATGAGTGAATTCGACGACCCGACCGACATCGCTGATGAACCCGATGTTGGCGATGAGGAGCCGGCTATCTCGCCGCTCGAGAGTATGGATTTCGGCGGATTTCGTTCTGGCTTCGTGACCCTTGTTGGTCGGCCAAACGTTGGAAAGTCCACGTTGCTCAACAAGATCCTTGGCGAAAAGGTATCGATCGTCTCCGACAAGCCTCAGACAACCCGATCCCAAGTCCGTGGCGTGCTACATCGCCCCGACCTGCAGCTCGTATTTGTCGACACACCCGGCATCCACAAACCGCGTGGGCCGTTGGGAAAGCGGCTCAACAGCTCTGCTGAGTCGAGCATCGGCGACGTCGACGCCGTCTGCGTGCTCATCGACGCAACAATGCCGATCGGGCCTGGCGACAAATGGGTTGTCGAGCGATGTCCCAAAGACACGATTTTGGTCGTCAACAAGACCGACAAAGCGAACCCCGAACAGGTGTTGGCCCAGCTGTCAGATGCCGCAAAATTCGACCTCGGCGCATACTTCCCGGTTTCGGCGCTCACTGGCGACGGCGTTCCTGAGCTCGTTGCCCACCTCGCCACGAAGATGCCAGAGGGTCCGCCGTATTACCCCGAGGACATGGTGAGCGATGCGGCTGATGCGTTTTGGGTCGCAGAACTCGTCCGCGAACAGCTGTTGGCGGTCCTCCGAGACGAGATCCCCCATTCGATCGCGACCCGGGTCACCGAGATGGCGTGGCCACATATCCGCTGCGAGATCTTGGTCGAGCGCGATTCACAGAAGGGAATCGTGATCGGAAAGAAGGGCGCGGTGTTGAAACAGGTGGGCATCGAGGCTCGCAAGCAACTCCGAGAGGGCACCTACCTTGACCTTCAGGTCAAGGTTTCGAAGAACTGGCAATCAGAGGCCGCACTGCTCGACCGCCTCGGCTATTAACGCCACGCTCCGAGACGGAGGTGCGGAACGAGATGTGAAATCCGGCCCTTGTTCTTGAGGTTCGACGCTCTGGTGCCGATGGCCCAGATGTGGAACGTGAACTAACCGTCAACGTTCAGAACGTGACTCGTCGTTTCGGCGACATCACGGCGCTGAGCGAGCTCGATCTCGCTGTTCCGAAGGGTGCCATCACGGTCCTGCTCGGTCCGAACGGCGCCGGCAAGACGACCGCGATCCGTATGATCACGGGCGCCCTCGCGCCCGACGAAGGGACCTCCCGCGTCTTCGGCCTCGATCCGGCTGGACCCGATGGCGAAGAAGTGCGGCGCCGTTGTGGTGTCGTGTCTGCCAAACCGTCGTTGTACGACCGGCTTTCGGGTTGGGACAACCTGCGGTATGCCGCGGAGTTGTACGACATCGGTCGAGGCGTGAAGGCCGATGCTCGCATCCACGATGCGGCGAAGATGTTCGCGATCGAGACATCGCTCGATCACAAGGTCGGTGGATATTCCACCGGCATGAAGACCCGACTCGCCCTCGCCCGTTCGATTCTGCACGAGCCAGACCTTCTGTTGTTGGATGAACCAACGTCGGGCCTCGATCCCGAGTCTGCACTCGCAGTCCTCGATCTGATTCGCGGCATGACAAGCGATGGCCAGACCGTACTGATGTGCACTCACTTGCTCCTGGAGGCCGAGGGTTTGGCCGACGAGATCGTGGTGATGCAGACGGGTACGAGCCTCAAGGCTGGCCGTCCAGAGGACCTGACGCTCGAGTACTGGCCGACACAGCAGGTACGTATTTCTTCCACGATTCCAGAAGGTTTGGACGCGCTGGCCTCCCATGACCGGGTCCTGGACTATGAACGCGAGGGCTCAGCGGCGACCCTCGACCTCAAGTCCCACGACGAAATTCCTGCACTCGTGGCAGCGCTCGCGTCGCGAAACGTACCGATCAGCAGCGTGGTGCCCCTAAGCCCATCGCTCGAGGAGCTGTACTTCGCGATTCGTCGCGAGCACGGTTCGGTCGAAGGAGAACTGGAGCCGCCCGGCGGCTCGTCGGGCCGTCCTGTCCGAAACGATCTTGCCGCCGCGTCGAGCGTCGCGGCCTAAGGAGGATCACATGAATTGGTCACGCACACTCACAATTGCTCGCACCGATCTGAAACAACTCATGCAAGCTCGAGACTTTTGGATGCCGATGGTCATTCTCGGCCTGTTGTTCTTCGTCGTACTTCCAACGATCTTGCTGACGATGATCACCCAGCTCGGCTCGGTCGGGTCGTTGTCGCGAATCTCCGAAACGCTCGACGTGCTGCCTGCCGAAGCGCAAGAACAGCTCCTGGGAGGCACTGCTGAAGGCAGAACCGCGTATGCGCTCGCCGTCTTCTTGTTTGCACCCGTCGCTGTTGTTGTGCCGCTGACTATCTCGACAGCGGTTGGCGCGGCGACGATCGTTGGCGAACGTGAAAAGGGAACTGGTGAGTTCCTCGCGAACTCGCCCGCTGGTGTGCGCGAGATCTACGTGGGCAAGCTGATCGCGAGTCTCGTCCCCGGTTACATCACGACCGCCGTGGGGTTCGGGCTGTATTCAATCATCGTGAATCTGACCGTCGGCCCCGAAGTCGGGGGATGGTTCTTCCCGACCGCGCAGTGGTGGGTGATGATCCTGTGGGTGCTGCCGCCATTCTTGGCGATCTGTCTCAGCTTGGTACTTCGTTTGTCGGCGAGGGTTCAGTCGACCGCTGCGGCCCAACAGGCGTCGGGATTGATCAGTCTTCCGCTCATCATGTTGGCGTACGGCCAGGCAACGGGTGTGCTGCTCGGTGCCGGCTGGGTGCCCTTTGTCCTCGGCGCCGTGGCGTGGCTCGTCGCTCTGTTCAGTTTGCGTCGTGGCGTTCGCTCGGTGACCCGATCGCGCCTGCTCGGTGTGGCCGGCGGGATCTAGCTGTCGCGAATCGCTTTTAGAAACTCGATCGCTTCCTCGCGATCCTTCGTGCGCTTCAAGGGCGGGAGCGCTTTGATGAGCTCCCAGCGGTAACTCTTCGACGTCGCGAGGCGGCTGTCCAGTACAGCGACGACGCCTCGGTCATCGGCGGAACGAATCAGCCGACCCGCACCTTGGGCCAGCAACATCGCAGCCCGAGGTAGGTCGATCTCTCGAAACGCCGCGGCCCCGACGAGGTCTCGGCGCGCGCCGAGCAACGGATCGTCAGGTCGGGGAAATGGAAGCCGGTCGATGATCACGCAGCTGAGTGAGCGTCCCGGGATATCGACACCTTGCCAAAAGCTCATCGTCGCCAAAAGGACCGACTCTTCATCTTCCATGAAGGTGTCCATCAGAACCTGTTTGGGCGAATCGCCCTGGACGAGCAGGGTGTAGGGGAGGCGATCGAGAAGATGTTCTTTGGCGAGATTCATTGATCGCCAGGATGTGAAGAGCGCCAGCGTGCGCCCGCCAGCGGCCATGACGAGAGCTTCGATCTCGGTATGGAGTGCATCGCGATAGTCGTCGGATCGAGGATCGGGTAACGAGGCCGCGCAATACAGGACCCCTGCTGTTGCGAAGTCGAACGGGCTCCCCACGTCGATGACCTCGTGCGGGAATTCGTCGAGCCCGAGGCGGACGGGCAGGTTCTTCGGGATTGTTGCGCTCGTGAGGATGGCTGTGCGGGTTGCGAACAGTTTGTCGGACAGAACGCCCGACACATCGATCGATGCAACTTTCAGGACCGGGCTTCGCTGACCCTCGACCCATGCGACGGTGCCCTCGACCATGTCGAGTGCGATGTCGATGTCGAGCACGAGATGGGTTGCGGCCATGACCGCCCGTTCCTTGCGCCCAATGACCTCCGGCGAGGACTCCTTCGGGATCTTCCGCAGCGCGTCGAGCGCTCGATTGGCGCGGTCTCGGGCGCGATTCAGTGTGCGGACGAGGTCGTCGTCGAGATCGTCGAGCCGATTTCCCATATGCGGGTCGAGGTCGAGGCCGATTTGTTCTCCGATCTCGATCAGGTCGGTGATGAGATCGTCGTCGGCGATGATCGCCTTGATCGTGTTCGCAAGATTGCGAAGTCTGTGCCCGGTGAGCTCGAAGCCGGCTGCACCGGCGACGATGTCTTCGATCTGGTGCGCTTCGTCGATGATCGCGACATCGTGCTCACCGAGGATGACGCCGTCCGTCACGAGGTCGAGCGCATAGAGGTACGTATTGACCACCACGATGTCGGCCTCAGCCGATCGGTGTCTGGCGCTCTCCGCGAAACACGTGCCACCCATAGGGCATTTTGCCGCTCCTGGGCACTCCATTGGCCCGACGCTCACCGCTGCCCATGTGCGATTTGATGGTTCGATTGGCAGCTCGGCTCGATCGCCGGTCGGGGTCGTCTTCACCCAGTCGAGAATGATCTCGAGATCGTCCACATCGACAGATTCGTTGTCGACTCCGAGTCCGAGCTGTTGCCCTTCGGCCTCGAGCTCCTGGAGACGTTGGCGACATACATAGTTGCTGCGGCCTTTGAGCACCGCGTACTCGAACGGGGCGTCGAGGTGTTCTTGCAGGAACGGCAGGTCCTTGTTCGCGAGTTGGTCTTGCAGCGCCTTGGTGGCGGTGGAGATGACGGTTCGTTTGCCACTGAGCACCGCTGGGACGAGGTAGGCGAGCGACTTGCCCGTGCCCGTTCCCGCGGACGCGATCAGATGCGATTCTGCCCCGATAGCATCGGCGACCGCCTTGGTCATATCCACCTGGCCAGGCCGGTCTTCACCCCCGCCGGGTAGTTGCTCGGCCACGATGGCGAGCGCCTCGGTTGCTCGCTCACTCAGGCCCATCGGGGGCACTCTAGGGCAGGCGGCTGACAATTCCTGGCACGGTGGGACCACTCATGGGAGGGAGCCGAGTAACTTGCCAATCAATGATTCCAATCGACCGTTCGGCGGTTCCCAAGCATCTTGCCTGCGTCATGGATGGCAATGGGCGATGGGCCGAGCAGCGGAGCCTTCCGCGCATCGAAGGCCACAAGATGGGCGAGCACGCGTTGTTCGAAGCGGGGGGGGGGGGCGGCGCCCCCGGCGTCGAATGGCTGACGGTTTATGCGTTCAGCACGGAGAACTGGAAACGCCCAGCCGATGAGGTGAAGTTCCTGATCAACTTCAACGACGAGATCCTCGCTCGCCGGCAACACGAACTTCACGAACGTGGCGTTCAGATCCGTTTTGTCGGCCGAAACGACTGGCGCGTTCCGAAGAGTCTCATCAAACGTATGGATGAGGCCCGGGAGCTGACGAAGAACAACACCAGGTTGAAATTCACCATCGCGTTCAACTACGGCGGCCGAGCAGAGATCGTCGATGCCGTGAAGAGTTTGGTCAAATCTGGTATCTCCCCAGAAAAGATCAACGAAAAGATGTTGGCGAGGCATTTGTACGATCCGCAGATGCCCGATGTCGACCTGATGATTCGTACCTCGGGTGAATATCGCACGTCGAACTTCCTGCTGTGGGAGCTCGCCTACGCCGAGATGTGGTTCACCGACACGCTGTGGCCCGACTTCACACGCGAAGACATCTCAAAGGCCGTCTACGACTACCAGAACCGCACACGTCGTTATGGCGGTGTGACAGCGTGAGAGGGCCTCGCGACCGCGGCATCGGCCTCTACCGAGACAACGCCGTCGTGCTGCGGTCGTGGAAACTTGGCGAGTCCGATCGGATCGTCAGCCTGATGACACAGAGCAACGGCAAGATCCGTTGTGTAGCGAAGGGCGCGAGGAAGACGAAGAGTCGCTTCGGTTCCCGAGTCGAGCCAACCAACCATCTCGAGGTGCAGCTGTATCGAGGCAAGGGCGATCTCGACACGCTCACGCAGGTGGAAAGCATCGACAGGTTCCCTGTGCTTCGTGAAGATCTCGAATTGTTCGCTCGAGCATCGTCGATGCTCGAGGCGGTCGACTTCGTGGCCCAAGAACGAGAGTCCAACGAGGCGCTCTACACAATGTTGGCCCGAGCAATGCATACGGTTGCGAGCTCGGAGAGCCACCTGGTCGTCGCCGGCTTTTTCCTGAAGCTCCTCGCCCAAGAGGGTTTCTCTCCATCCGTCGACGTGTGTGTGCTCTGTGGCAATGCGTCCGATCTCACACACTTTTCGATCGTCGACGGCGGAACCTCGTGCGGATCGTGTCGTACCGGTTTCCCAATCAGCGTCGATGCGATGGCCTTGCTGCACCTCGCACTCCGCGGGCAGATGGGTGCGGTCCTCAATCAGCCCGAATCCGCTGGAACCCGAGAGTTCGATTCGCTCGCGACGCGGTTACTAGAACACAATCTCGAACGTCGGCTTCGCTCATCCACGGTGTTAGCGCAGGCCTAAGAGCCGACGCACAACCTGGGTTGGCGAAGACCAATTCCTAGATTCCCTGCATCGGGGTGTGGGTGCCTGCCGGGTATCGAATCTCGATGGCGTCACCAGCGCTGACCCGACCGCCCGCCACGACAACGCCCATGACACCCGTGCGGCCAACCTGTTCGCCCGGTCGGCCGTATCGTTCGCCCTCGACGAACATCATCTTGAGCACACCTTCGCCGACGTCTCGGATTTGGTAGCAAGGGTTCCGAAGACCCGTGAGCGCGACGAGCGCGACATCGCCTACTCGCAGAATCGAGCCGACCGGTAGGCCGATGAGATCGACCCCTCTCGTGGTGATGTTTTCGCCGAGTTGACCGCCGCGGAGTTCGTGGCCCTGAGCTCGGACCTCGTCGAGTAGCTCTGACATGACCAGGTGTACTTGACGGAGATTGGCCTGGTTGGGGTCCTTGGCGACTCGGCTGCGGTGCCGCACTGTGGCCCCCAGGTGAACATCGCCTTCGACGCCGAGTCCGGCCAGCAACGTGATGGACTCTGCGGTGTCTTTCGAGAACTGGTAGTCGGGAGCCCGATGGACCGCAACGACGGAACCAGACAGGTCGGCGGTAGAGGATGAACCAAACGTCATACCTGCAGCGTATTCGTTCCGCTTCCGCTCGGTCTTGCAAAATTCGTGCGCTAGACCACACCATTTGTGACCTAACGCATGAATTTTGGAGGACGGGGGAGAGAGGGCGGCGCGGTGTTGCGGATAGCCTCTCTCGGATGAGTGCGACTCCAGATCCCGAACTGTTCGACAAGATTGTCAACCTGTCTAAGCGCAGGGGCATCGTGTTCCAATCGGCGGAGATCTACGGCGGTTTCCGCTCGACGTACGACTACGGGCCTATTGGTGTGCTGCTCCTACGTAACGTGAAAGATCAGTGGTGGCGTTCGATGGTGCAGATGCGCCACGACGTTGTTGGCCTCGACGCTGCGATCCTCTCGCCACCCGCCGTATGGGAGGCCTCTGGCCACCTCGACAATTTCAGCGACCCACTGGTCGATTGCACCAACTGCAAAACCCGTCATCGTCTCGACAAGCTCGACGACCCGAACGTCTGCCCCGAATGCGGAGCTGAGGGCAAGTTCACCGAGCCGCGGGCATTCAACCTCATGTTCAAGACCCAAGCTGGGCCTGTTGAAGGCGCTGGCCACGACGTCTACTTGCGTCCCGAAACAGCCCAAGGCATGTTCGTCGACTTCATGAACGTGCTCAACACGAGTCGCAAGAAGCCGCCGTTCGGCATTGCCCAGATCGGCAAGAGCTTCCGCAACGAGATCACGCCCGGCAACTTCGTGTTCCGCACACGTGAATTCGAGCAGATGGAGATGGAGTACTTCGTTCCTCCAGCGGACAGTCAGCAGTGGTACGAGTACTGGAAGGCAGAGCGTATGGCCTGGTATCTCGACCTCGGCATGCCCGAAGACGCCATCCGCATGCGCGAGCACGACGCTGACGAGCTCAGCCACTACAGCTCTGGCACGGCCGACGTGGAGTACATGTTCCCCTGGGGCTGGGACGAACTCGAAGGTGTGGCGAACCGCGGCGACTACGACCTGAAGCAGCACGCCAACGCAAGCGGCGAACGCATCGAGTACTTCGATCAGCAGGCGAACGAGCGGTGGGTTCCCCACGTGATCGAACCTGCTGCCGGCGCCACCCGCACCGCGTTTGCGTTCCTGCTCGCCGCGTACGACGAAGAGACCGTCAAGGACGAGACCCGCACGGTCTTGCGCCTCGACCCCCGCCTCGCTCCTTACAAGGTCGCCGTGCTGCCTCTGTCGAAGAAGGACACGCTGACACCTACAGCGCACGAGGTGTTCGACATCGTCAAGGGTCATTGGATGACCGATTACGACGAGACACAATCGATCGGTAAGCGCTACGCCCGCGCCGATGAGATCGGCACGCCCTATTGCGTGACGGTCGACTTCGACACACTCGAAGACCGGGCGGTCACGGTCCGCAACCGCGACACCCGCGAACAAGACCGGGTCTCGATCGACCAGTTGGTCAACTACCTCGGCGAGCGCCTTCCGAAGTAGCGCTGCCTCCCTCCTTCCAAACTTTCGTGGAACTGGGGCGCGGTTTGTACCGTAGAAGAAACATGAGACCCTCCGGAATTTGCGCGCTTCTTCTTGGACTGGGCCTGATCGCGACGGCTTGTCAGTCCGACGGAATTATCGCCGACGACTCGCCCCCGTTCGAACTACCTTCCACGATCGCACCCGAAACAACCACGACCGAGGCAGAACCCGACAACGCGCTTCGTGTCGAACATCGCGCGCTCATCGATGGGTCGGACACCGGTACCGCGTACAACACGGCGGTGGTGAGCGCTAAGGATGTATGGGAACTCAACCCCGAAGTCGAGCTCGAGGTCGGCGAAGGCACCGTGCACCTGCTCTTTAGCGCACCTGACTCGGCGAGCTGCCCGATCATTGGTCTTCGCGGCCTTCACTTCGATCCGGACACACGCTTGCTCTACCCTGCGTTAGAGCGCGGCGGTTCGAATTGTGCTGCGACGGACGC